>DASSOW010000324.1:0-5160 GCA_035700175.1 Gemmatimonadales bacterium
GTCGGCCTCTGGGTATCCGTGTCCACAGATGTCACAGATTCAACAGATGTCACAGATGGATCGCTTCATGAGCGACGCTAAGTCTCCCAAACCAGCGGACGCATCGGAGCCATCTGTGTCATCCGATCCATCTGTGTCTTCCGTGGATCCATCTGCGAAGTCTGCGGATCAATCTGCGGATGCCGTTCGCACCGAAGAGCTGCGGAAGATGTACGGCTCCCTCGTCGCGGTTGCCCGGCTCGACCTCACGATTCCGCGTGGTGAAGTGTTCGGCCTGCTGGGACCGAACGGGTCGGGCAAGACCACGACCATCCGGATGCTCACCGGGCTCATCGCGCCCACGTCTGGAAGCGCCGTGGTTGCTGGCATCGATGTGGTCGCCAATCCGGAAGCGGTGCGCCGGCGGATCGGCTATATGTCCCAGCGGTTCGGGCTGTACGAGGATCTCACGGTGCGGGAGAACCTCAAGTTCTACAGCGAGCTGTATGGCGTCATCGGCGCCGAGGGGAAAGAGCGCCGCGAGGAAGTGCTGGAGGAGTTCGCGCTTTCGCCGAGAGCGGAGCAGCTGGCGGGCGCGCTCTCGGGCGGCTGGAAGCAGCGCCTGGCACTCGCCTGCGCCACGACCCACCGCCCCGATCTCGTTTTTCTTGACGAACCCACAGCCGGTGTCGATCCCGCGGCGCGGCGCCATTTCTGGCGCATCATCGCCGAGCGCGCTCGCGCCGGCCTCACCGTTCTTGTCACCACGCACTATATGGACGAAGCCGAGCGCTGCGACCGGCTGGCCCTGCTCTCCCGGGGGGAGCTGATCGCGGTGGGGACGCCCGGGGAGATCAAGCGCCAGTTCGGCATGGACAGCATCGAAGATGTGTTCATCTCGTTGCAGGAAAAGGACGAGGGCGCGCTCACATGAGTCTCCGGGAGCGCCTGCAGCGCTGGAGCCTCTGGCCCATGCTCTGGAAAGAGGTGGCGCAGCTACGGCGCGACCGCTTCACCGTGGCCATGATGGTCGGCATCCCGGCGCTGCAACTGATCCTGTTCGGGTACGCGATCCAGATGGAGGTACGGCACCAGAAGCTGCTGGTGCTGGACCAGGCACAGACCCAGGAAAGCCGGCTGCTGGTCCACGCGCTGGTGAACACCAGCACGTTCGATTATGCCGGCAGCGTCCATGATCGGGTGGCGTTGGAGGCAGCGATCGCCAGTGGGCGGGCGAGGGCCGGCATTGTCATCCCTTTCCGCTTCACCCGGGACCTCGTGCGGGGGCGGGGCGCCGAAGCCCAGTTCGTGGTGGACGCGTCCGACCCGCTCGCCGCCAACGGCGCCATCGCCGCGGCCGGGCAGGCGGCGCTGGTGCGGAGCCAGGCCATCGTGGAAGCGAGCCGCCACTCGGCGGCGCCGGTGCGAATTGCGATCCGGCCGCTCTACAACCCCGCCGTCCAGACGTCCGTGTTCATCGTTCCCGGCATCATCGGGGTGCTGCTCTCGCTCACCATGGTGCTGATCGCCAGCATGGCCGTGGTGCGCGAACGCGAACGCGGCACGCTGGAGCAGCTCGTGGTCACGCCCATCGGCAAGAGCAGCATCATGCTGGGCAAGATGCTGCCGTACCTGCTCATGGGATACATCCAGATCTTCGTGATCCTGCTTCTCGGCGGGTTGGTCTTCCACGTGCCCGTTCGGGGCAGTCTCCTGCTCCTCCTTGCGCTCAGTTTCCCCTTCATCCTGGCCAGCCTCGGCGTGGGGATACTGATGTCCACGATGGTGCGCACCCAGGCGCAGGCGATCCAGCTGGGCTTCTTCTACATGATGCCCAACATCCTGATGTCAGGCTTCATGTTTCCGATCGATGCGATGCCGAAGGTGGCGCAATGGATCGCGGCACTCATGCCGCTGACGTACTTCCTGGAAGTGCTGCGTGGCATCCTGCTCAAGGGTGTTGGCCTTGGGGCACTGTGGCCCGAGGCGCTGATTCTGCTGGGGTTCACGGTGCTGCTGGTGCTGGGCGCGACGGTGAGGTTCAGGAAGGGGCTTGAGTAAGCTGGACAGGCGGGATGAGCTTGCGGATGCTCGCCCGGTTCGTCATTGCGAGGAGACGCCGAAGGCGGCGAGGAAGCAATCGGGTTGCCCGAATCGGGATGCCGGCGACCCGATTGCTTCGCACCCCTCGGGCGCTCGCAATGACGTGACGCCCGAGTCCCGTGTCCCGTGTCCCGCGTCCATCTTGCCCATCGCCCCGCATCCTTCCATCCTCCTACCCATATGGACTCCCAACTCCTCATCTCCGGCGCCGTGACCATTGGCGTCGGTGCCATTTCCGGCGGCATCACCAACGCCGTCGCCATCTGGATGTTGTTCCATCCCTACGAAAAGAAGTTCGGCCTTCACGGCGCCATTCCCAAGAACAAGGACCGGCTGGCCAGGAGCATCGGGAAGACGGTGGGCGAGCGGCTGCTCACGCCCGAGGACCTCACCGCCCGCCTGGCGGCACCGCAGGTGCAGGAGGCCTTTGCCCGCGCCATTGGCGGGGTGATCGACAACCTGCTCGACAAGGAGCGCGGGCCGCTTCGGGAGGAGCTTGGCCCTGACCTCATCGGCGCCATCGAGAACGCCCTGACCGGCGTGGCCCCCTCCGTCGCCGAACGCGTCGGCAAGTGGGCCGAATCGGGGGATTTCGCCCGCCTGCTCGAGAATTTCCTGGATGGCGTGGCCAAACAGGTCGGCGATCAGCCGATCGGCGACACCCTGAGCGAGGGGCACCGCGCACGGATCGGGGCCAAGGTACGGGAGTGGGTGAGCAAGCTGGCGGAACAGGACGAACTTGAAGCCTCGCTCCGGCACTGGGTGCACGAGCGGCTCGAACGCATGGCGCACGACCAGACTCCCCTGCTCGACCGACTTCCCGACGGACTGGTCGGCACGGTCGAGAGCGCCATCACCGACTACCTGCCCATTGCGCTGGAGCGGCTCAGTGCCCTGCTCGCGGATCCGGCAGCGCGGGATCGGGTCGAGCGGGCGCTCCGTGATGCCTTCGACCATTCGGTGCGTGACCTGCTGCTCCACGAACGGATCCTGGCCAAGCTCGTGGTCACCGACCGTACCATCGAGCGCCTGGTGGACGGCTTTGAAGCGGAGGGATTCGATCGCTTTGCCGCGGCACTGGCCGAGCCGGGGATGAAGGCACAGGTCACCCGCGCGGTGAATGATGCCGTGGTGAATTTTCTCCGGCTGCCACTCGCGGAGCGGCTGGCGCGCCTCACACCCGAGAAACGCGGCGCACTGGAGATCACCTTGGGCGACTGGATGTTGCGTGTGGTGCGCGACGATGCCACGCGTGACGCTGTCGCGCGCGCGGCCGACCGGCTCCTGGGCGTCGTCGAGCGCAGAACCTGGGGCGAAGCGCTGAACCTGATCCCGCGCGACCGCGCTGTCACGCTGGCACGGGAGGTGATCACTGGCGAACGGGGCCAGCGCTGGATCGGCGACAGCGTCTCACAGGTGATCGAGCGCCTGCTCTCCCGCCCCATCGGACGACCCGCCCGCTGGCTCTCCGATGACACAGCGCACAAAGTGCGCGACGGGATCACACGCGCCGCATGGGGCTGGGTCCAGAGCGAGATTCCCCGGATCGTTCAGCAGCTCAATGTGCAAGAGATGGTGGAGCAGAAGGTGCGCGGCTTCTCCACCCAGCGCATGGAAGAGATCGTGCGGAATGTCACGCAACGCGAACTGACCCTGATTGTGCAGCTGGGCTACGTACTGGGTGCGATCGTCGGGGCGGTGGCGTTTGGGGTGAATGTGTTGCTTCGCTAGACGGCTCGGCGGCTCGCTTGATGCTGTCATTGTTGAAGCAACCTTGCAGCCCGACCGGGATCCTTCGGCCGATGCTGGCCAATACCACCACCGGCCGATTTGGCTCGGGCCTCCGCCGGGACATTGCATTCGGGCTGCGAGGTTGCTTCGCCCCTTCGGGGCTCGCACTTACGCGCTTGGTGGGCTCCGCAACACCCCTCCTTCTCGGCCTAGCGCACCTGTGCACTCGGAATTGCCTGCCATTCCGCCCATCCGACCGGCGCCATCACATAGCGCCGCGGGCGGAACGCGCCGTGCGAACCGCGTCCACTGTTCACTGCGTGCCACACTCGACTTTGTGATCACTGCCAGACGGGATCCCAGTGCTCGCTTCGAGACCCGATCAGTCCCCCGATTAGCGCGCCGACAGCGGTGATGGCGGCAGTGCCGATAACTATTCGGCCCGCTCGACCATCTTCGGCACTGGAAGCGTCATCTAGATGGTAGAGCAATGACCAGGTGGTCGCCAACGCCGCGCCGGTAACCCCACCGATGAGCGCTCCCTTGCCCCAGTTGCTTCCAGTTCGCAACTGGAGTGAAACCCCATCCGCACGTGCCAGCCTGATAATGCGTGTCGAGTCGACCTCACATTGGACGAGACGCCCACGGCAAATAACGGCCGATACATCATTGTGGGAAAGAGGCGCCAGTAACCGACCTCGCCAGGTTGTCGAGTCCGGAGGCTTGATAGAAACCGCCTGCCCCTCGCGCCCCACGGTTAGCCCTTGCGCTGCAACACTTTGCGCTACCAGCAGATTCGCAGCGAGTATCGATGCCAAGCATACTACCGTCCGTATCCGCATATAGGAGCTCCAGATGGCGTCAAAAGCCGAGGAATTGAAGCTTTCCGGAGTTGCCATCCGACACGTCACCTGTATTATACAGGTTCCATCCCCAGAACTTGTCGGCCGTCCACATGCACTCCGGCTGACGTGGGTCGCTGTATGGCGGATTGAAGAAGATATTAGACGTGGCGAGACAGTTCAGAATATTGTGCGCCCTGCTTCCGATATTGCGGTTGCCATTTCCGTTCGCACGGAAGAACAGGTTATTCCCCGTGCAATCGTCGAACTGAGTGATTCCGCTCCCGTCCGACCCATCACAATGAGCTTGGCTCTCATAGTTTGCGTGCTTTCCCCAAGCAACCCATACAACTGGGGCGGCGCCATCATGGTCCTTATATCCGATACTCGTCGGAAAAACCTGCGTACCGCTTCTCTGGACCGTGATCCAGTTGGTGTGCTGCGACAGAAGCGCGCGATCTAATATCCAATGCTTTGTAGTCGGCTTGTAGTAGACATCTAGCGC
>DASSOW010000325.1:0-2364 GCA_035700175.1 Gemmatimonadales bacterium
CCGCAACGACAAGATCGACTGCTGGCTCAAGGGTGGGGCGGATTGCCCGGCCCGCGAGGGCGAGAACCAACTCCACGCGCTCTTCCCGGCCGACCCATGCGTGGCGGTGCATCCGTCAGACCTGGCGTCGGCGCTCCTCGCGTTTGACGCCGAATTGACCGTGCGGGGGCAGGGCGGGGAGCGACGGGTCGCGCTCGGCGATTTCTTCGCGCTGCCAACCGATGAGCGTCGGACCGAGACCGTGCTGCGGCCGGATGAGTTGATCGTGTCGGTTCACCTGCCGGCTCCGGACGCGGCGATGCGGAGTGTCTACCTGAAGTCGATGGATCGAAACGTCTGGGCCTTCGCGCTGGTCGGGGTGGCGCTGGCGATGCGGATCGACGGGCAGCGGATTGCCGACGCCCGGGTGGTGATGAGCGGGGTCGCGCCGATCCCGTGGCGAGGCCCAGCCGCCGAGCAGTTGCTAACCGGTCGGAGTCTTGGGGATGTCAACGCCGATCAGGTGGCCGAAGCCGCTCTCGCTGACGCCCAGCCTCTGCGGCACAACGGGTACAAGATTCCGCTCGCCAAGGCGTTGATCAGGCAGGCGGTCGCGGATGTGACAGCAAAATGATCAGGAGCGGGCACGGCAGAGCGTGACCGAGGGGGCATTCCAGGATTGCATTCGGCTCGATAGATTGATTGCACGGACCAGACCGAATGCGAGAAATGAGCGTTTCTGATGACGCCCTGGAATACGAAGGATATCGATGGCGATCGACACGCCGGATTTGATCCGCACGCGACCGGCCGGATCTTGCTCTCCGTCGCGATCATCACGTTTTGCGGCGCGGCGCTTGCGTCGATCATCGTCATTCTCTCCGGCGGGTTCGGCGATACCGAAGCCAGGATCTTGCTCAGCTCCTTCTCGATTGCGGCCTACAGCCTGGCCGGACTGATCGCGACGGCGCGGTTCGGGCGGCGGCCGCGGCTCCTGGCTCCGGTTGGACTCGGCAGCGCGGCCTTCGGTCTGGCGCTGACGCTGGCGCTGATCTGGACCGAGGCCGAGAACGATGCGCTCTGGCGGATCACGCTCAGCGTCATGGTCATCACCGGGGCGATTGCCCACGCGAATCTCCTGCTCGGGAATCGGGAGCGGACAGACCCGGCCGCACTGGTCCTGAAGGGGACGCTGGCCGTCAGCGCGCTCCTGACCGCGCTGATCGTGATCCCGATTCTGGCTGCTGGTGATCCGGGCGGCGGGTACGGGAAGCTCGTCGCGGTGCTCGGGGTGTTGCTGGTGCTCGGGACGCTGGTCGTGCCGATCGTGCGGAAGATGAGCGACGGCGGAGGCGAGGGGACAGAATCGGCAGCGTCCACGGCTGCGGCCATGCTCCGGCCGGTTAGCCGCGACGGAACGCTGGAGGTTCGATATCGCGGTCGGGTGTTTCTGGTCGAGCAGGAATCCGGCGATGGTGCGGGTCTCGGTGTCCGGGCCTGGGTAGTCGATGGTCCGGAGTCACATGCGATGCCGCTTGGCGAAGAGCTGGCAGCATCTGATTCGTACTCAGCAGTCGGCCGTGCCGTCCAGCAGATCATGCGCTCCGTTGACACCGACCGGCTCTAAACTGCGTCGTCACAGTCCGGTGTAACCTCGGCCCGTTCGCATGCCCATATTCGAAGGACGACCGTGATCATGACGACATTGAACGCGAACGGGTCGGGCGATTTGACGACGGAGCACGATCCCGGGATGGGGAGCCGGCTCGTTCTCAACCTGGTAATCGTCGCCACGGCGGTTGCTGCCGCAGGAGCAATCGGCGCGATCCTCGTTTGGGGCCTCGAAGGAGCTGGTTGGCAGGCCGTCCTGAGCGTCGGCGCGGTGGGAATCTATGGTGCGGTCGGTCTGACCGCACTGGTCGGATTCGAGCGGCGCACTCCGTTGTTGCACATTATCAGCCTGGTCGAAGCGGGGATAGGTTTGACCCTGACCCTCGTCTACATCTGGACGCTCGGTGAGAACGACTTCCTGGAGCGGGTCACATTCTCGGCATTCATCCTGGCAGCCTCGCTCGTGCATGCAAATCTGTTGATTCCGAATCAGGATGACCGGGCGTCGGGGATCGCCACCATGACCCTGGCCGCCAATGCGGTTGTCACGGGGATGATCGTTGTCCCGCTCTTGACCGACGTCGAGCCCGCCGAGAGCTACTGGAAGGCGTTCGGTGTTCCGCTTGTCCTGTTCGTGCTCGGCACACTGGCGGTACCGCTCGCGCGCACGATGGGCGACGGCGATGACGAGTCGCTGGAAACCGACGTGCCGATCGTTCCCAGCGGGGGCGGTCGTGAGCTCGACGTGCGGTATCAGGGCCGACGCTTTCGAAT
>DASSOW010000326.1:0-2454 GCA_035700175.1 Gemmatimonadales bacterium
CGTACGAACTGGCCCGGGAGCAGGAGATGGTTCGGGTTGTCGAACTTTGCGCGATACTCCTGCGTGCCGGTGGCGGGGTCCACTACCGGATCCACGTAGTCGATTTTCCCCTCGGTGGGGAATTTCGTCCCGTCGGCAAAGACCGCCTCCACCCGCGCGGTGCCGCCCGGCTGCAGCGCCTTTCGTGTGTCGGGATCACGACGCCAGGCGAGCTGCTGCTCGCTGGAAGGGCGGAAGCTCACGTAGACTGGATCGAGCACATCGATGGTAGTCAGCACGTCGCTCGATCCGGTGACGCGGGTGCCCACATCGAGCAGCGCCCGGCCGACGCGGCCCGAGATCTCAGCGCGCACGGTGCTCTCGGAGAGATTCTTCCGCGCCGCGTCCACGCGCGCCCTGGCGGCGTCCACTGCCGCTTTCGCCTGTTTCACCGCCGACTCGGCGTTGTCCACGTCCTGCTGGGAGACGGCGTTGTCGGCGAGGAGCGGCCGGAGCCGGCTGGCGTTGCTCTCCGCGTTGGCCAGGCGCGCCTCGGCGTCGGCCGCCTGCGCCTGGGCGCTCCGGTACTCGGCGTCGTAGGTGGTCGGGTCGATCCGGAACAGCACCTCGCCCGCCTTGACCTGGGATCCCTCGCGGAAGGGCCGGGCGACGATCACGCCCGAGACCTGGGAGCGCACCTGCACCGTGCGATACGCCTGCACCGCGCCGGTGAGTTCGACCGGATCGGCCACGGGAGCGGGTTCCACCGTCACGACGCTCACCTCGGTGGGCGGCATCGCGGGGGGCGGGCCGCTTTTGCCGCAGGCTGTCAACGTGAGCAGGATGGGCAGGATGGGCAGTAGCGAAGCCAAACGCATGGAAGTCCACATTGAAATGACCAAGTTCCAGAAACGCACAAGGGGACAAATATGGTCGGGTAGGGGCTGAGATGCACGGGGGGTGGGATGGGCGGCTCGGCGGCTCGGCGGCTCGAGGGTGTCATTGCGAGCCGGGTCCGTGCGACAGCACGGACCCGGCGAAGCAACCTTGCAGCCCGACCGTGATGGCCCGACGGCGCATCGTGAGCAGCAGCTTGGTGGTGGCGCGAGCGGACATTGGCCGAAAGATCACGATCGGGCTGCAAGGTTGCTTCGGCAGCTGCGCTGCCTCGCAATGACACGCAGGTAGTAGCCTCGCGCAGCCAGCAGCCAGCAGCCAGCAGCCAGCAGCCAGCAGCCAGCAGCCGTTGACCGCCACGCCCATCCCGTTCATCCTGCCCATCATGCCCTCCCTCCTCACTCGCGCCCTCCGCCACCGGAACTACCGGCTCTTCTTCAGCGGGCAGGGCATCTCGCTGGTGGGAACATGGGTCACCCGCATTGCGGTGAGCTGGCTGGTCTATCGCCTCACCGGCTCGGCGCTCCTCCTCGGCGTCGTCGGCTTTGCCGGGCAGATCCCGGCGCTGCTGCTGGCGCCTGTCGCCGGCGTGCTGGTGGACCGCTGGGACAAGCACCGGATCCTGGTGTGGACGCAGGTGCTCTCGATGCTGCAGTCGCTGGCGCTGGCGCTGCTGGCCATTCCCGGCATCATCACGATCACGCAGATCATCCTGCTGCAGCTCTTCCAGGGCGTGGTCAAGGCGTTCGACACGCCGGCACGCCAGGCATTCGTGGTGGAGATGCTGGACGATCCTGCTGACCTTCCCAACGCCATCGCGCTCAACTCGATGATGGTGAACCTGAGCCGGATGCTGGGGCCAAGCATTGGCGGCGTCCTGATTGCGCTGGTGGGCGAGGGGTGGTGCTTCATGCTCGACGCAGTCAGTTATGTCGCCGTGGTGATCTCGCTCCTCATGATGCGGCTGATGCGGGAGACGGCGACACGGCCAGGGACGAGCGTGTGGGAGGAGCTGCGCGAGGGCTTTTCCTATGTGTCCGGCTTTGCGCCGGCGCGCACCGTGCTGCTGCTGCTGGCACTCATCGCGACGATGGGGACGCCCTACACCGTGCTGATGCCGGCCATCGCCAAGTTGCAGCTCCACGGCGGGCCGCACACCTATGGCACCCTGATGACCGCATCGGGCGTGGGCGCGCTGCTGGGCGCCGGCTACCTCGCGGCGAGGCCCTCCGTCCGCGGGCTCTGGCGGCTCATGGCGCGGACCGCGGCCATCTTCGGCGCGGGACTCATCGCCTTTGCGCTGTCGAAGTCGCTGGTGCTGTCGCTCATCATCCTGGCGTTCGTGGGCGCGGGGATGATGATCTCGATGGCCTCGGTCAACACGGTGCTGCAGACCATCGTGGAGCAGCGGCTCCGGGGACGGGTCATGGCGTTCTACGCCATGGCGTTCCTGGGCACGGCGCCGATCGGGAGTCTCATCGCCGGCGTGGTGGCCGACCGCATCGGCGCACCGATGACGATTCTCCTGGGCGGCGTGGTCTGCGTGCTGGGCGCGGGGCTTTTCCGGCTGGCGATCCC
>DASSOW010000327.1:0-5214 GCA_035700175.1 Gemmatimonadales bacterium
GAAGCGGCGGCGGGCGGCGGAGGCGGCGGCGCGTGGGCCACGGTGACCTCTGCGGCCCCGCCATAGGTCCAGCCGAGCTCGTTCACCGGCTGGTGCTGGACATTACGGATCGCCTGGATGAACTGCATGCGCGCCGAATCGGCGGCGATGGCGCTCGGGTAGGGACCCTGGCAGGAGCGGTAGGGCAGCGCCGTAATCCCGTACTTGTCGGTCATGATCTCGTGCCAGGCCGGATTGACGTTCATCTCTTCGGCCTGCTTCACATTGAAGACCGGACTGACATAGGCCACCCGGTTGGCAAAGTCCCGGGTCATGCACACCCAGGGACCGGGCGACTGCGCTGCGACTGGTGCGGCCATGAGGAACCCACAGACAAGCCCTGCCACAACGGGAAGCGGGATGAAGCGGCGTCGCATAGTCCCTCCGCGACTGGATTGTGGGACAACCCGTAAGCCGGGATAATCTGGAGCGGGGCCCTCGGGCGTCAAGAGTCCGGCGTCCGGCGTCCGGCGTTTAGCGCACAGCGCATAGCGCACAGCGCATAGCGCACAGCGCACAGCGCATAGCGCATAGCGCATAGCGCATAGCGCAACGCTTGACCCCGCCTTGATCGACCCACCCGATCCTTCGTGCCAACCTCGACGGAGGATGCGCCATGTCTCGCAGGCATCGGGCTTTCCTTATCCTTCTCGCGCTCGCGGCTGGCTGCGCCGGCGACAGCGCAACCGGCCCATTCGGTGACGACCCCTCCGGGGTGTTCATGCGAGCCATGATCGGTGACGCGCCGTGGCGGGCCGGTACCTGGCAACACGCGCCGGTGACCAGCCTGTACCACCGGGAAAGCGAGCAGCAATTCTTCGCCGTTTCCGGTGTCGGCGTGATCGGCGAGGATCGCTGGCAGATCGGACTCTACATTCCTGCCAGTGAAGGGACCCACTCGCTCGCACCGACCGCCAGCTCAGGCTTCATCGTGCATGAGGTGCTGGGTGGGGCGGAAGGCGGATATGGGGAGGTCCGCTTCGATACCGATTCGCTCGATCCGGGTACCGTCGTGCTCACGCGCTGGGATCCGGAGCATCATATCATCGAGGGAACGTTCAGCCTCACCGGCCTGGTGTACGGCTCGGACGAGCGCATGATCGTGACCGTGACCAATGGACGCTTCCGGGCCCACTACGATGATCCGTGAGAGCGTCCGGCGTCTGGCGTCGAGCGCCTGGCGCTCGACGCTCGACTTGACTCCCCACCCGCCCTTTCCATAGATATCAGCTACCTTTCCCCCATGTCCCTCGTACAGGCTGGTCCTGGCCATCCCGTGAACCGCTCCCGTCTCGCTGCCCTTGGCGCCGCCGTTGTCACCCTGGCGCTCGCTGTCCTGCCGGCCGCTGCGCAGGCACAGGACTCGATGGCCGGCATGCATGGTCATGCCCACATCACCATCCCCGAGGGCGTGCTCTACACCGTCCCGGACGTCGAGTTCATGCAGGGCATGATTGCCCACCATGCCCAGGCCATCTACATGTCGAACCTGGCGGAGGCACACCACGCCGACTCCCGTGTGCTGCGGCTGGCAGAGAAGATTGCCCAGTCGCAGATCGCCGAGATCCGCATCATGCAGGACTGGCTCTCCCGGAATGGCCAGGCGGTGCCGGACAGCTCATCCTGGCGCACCATGCACATGGCTGGCATGCTGACCCCTGCGCAGCTCGACTCACTCGACGCTGCGAGCGGCCCGGCGTTCGACCACGCGTACCTGACCTACATGATCCAGCACCACGAGGGCGCGCTGCAGATGGTGAAGGATCTCTTCGCCACCCCCGGCGCCGCGCAGGATATTGACGTGAACGTGTTCGCCAACGACGTCGTGACGGTGCAGACGGCGGAGATTGGCGCCATGGAGCGGATGCTGAGTCACGAAAGCACGAAAGACACGAAAGCACGAAATGGGCCGTGAGTCGTGAGTCGTGAATCGATAATGCGAGTCCATTTTCATCACTTTCGTGTTTTCGTGCCTTTCGTGCTTTCGTGAAATTCCAAGCCTTGCCCAGTTCCCTATCCACGCTACCCGGAGCTTCCTGCGATGCACGCTTTCCGTATGCGACTCGCCCTTCTCGCAGCCCTGATCGTCGCACCCTCGTTCCTCTCGGCGCAGACGTACCCCAGCACCACTGATCCGCGCAGCGGGCTCAAGCCCGGCCGCCTGGATGCCGGCGTGGCCAGCGAGAACATGGACCTGGTCTCGTTCTCGCCCAAGCCGGCGGCGTTCGACACGGCGCGCGGGCTGATGTTCATCAATTCCGACCTCGCCTTCAGCGGCCACTACGTCTACCAGGGCAACTTCGCCGGGTTCACCGTCTGGGACGTCAGCAATCCGTCGTCGCCCAAGACCGTGGCTGTGGTCCAGTGCATCACCTCGCAGGGCGATCCATCGGTCTACGGCAACCTGCTCTTCGTGTCAGCGGAAGGCCGGGCCAACCGGACCGACTGCGGCAAGGGTGGCGTGCAGGATGCCAAGGATCATATGGCCGGTGTCCGCATCTATGACATTTCCAATCCGGCCTCGCCGAGGCTCATCAAGAACGTGCAGACCTGCAAGGGATCGCATACCCACACGATCATCCCTGATCCCAAGGACAAGGATGTGATCTACATCTACGTCTCGGGCAACCAGGGCGCCCGGCCCGACAGCGAACTCGCCGGCTGCAAGAATGGCGACGACCCGGCCGACCCGACCAACTCGCTGTACCGGCTCGACGTGATCAAGGTGCCGCTTTCCAATCCGGAGCAGGCGGAAGTGGTCACCGGTGCCCGCATCTTCACCGGCCTGGGCCCTGCCCCGCTGTCAGGCGCGCGGGAGGCGCGGATGGAAGAGCGCGCCCGGGCAAACTCGAACCGGCAGGCGCCACCGCCCACTGGTCCCCGCAACTGCCATGACGTCACGGCGTATCCGGCCATGAACCTGCTGGCCGGCGCCTGCGCCAGCTATGGCCTGCTGGTGGACATCTCCAATCCGCTCAAGCCGAAGCGCCTCGACGCCGTGTCGGACACCAACTTCTCGCTCTGGCACACGGCGGTGTTCAGCAACGACGGCAAGAGCGTGGTATTCACCGACGAGTGGGGCGGCGGCACTGGCCCGATGTGCCAGGCCACGTCCATGATGGAGATGGGCGGCAACACGGTGCTCACCATCGGCAAGAACGACAAGTACACCCAGCACGCCTACTTCAAGATCCCGACGGCGCAGAGCGCGCAAGAAAACTGCGTCTCGCACAATGGCGGGCTCATTCCGGTGCCTGGTCGCGACATCATGGTGCAGGGCTGGTACCAGGGTGGCGTGAGCGTGATGGAATTCACCGATCCCGATCATCCGCGGGAACTGGCGTACTTTGATCGTGGCCCGATCGACGCGCCGCCGGCCGCCGATTCTGCCGCCGCTGCCGCGAGCGAGGCCGCGGGTGGCCGCCGCATGAGCGGCACTATTGGCGGGTCGTGGGGTGCCTACTGGTGGAACGGGCTGATCTACTCGTCGGAACTCGACCGTGGCTTTGACATCCTGGAGCTCAAGCCGAGCGACATGCTGTCGGCCAACGAGATCGCGGCGGCCAAGCTGGTGCACCTGGAGCAGTACAACCCGCAGAGCCAGCCGCACATCGAGTGGCCGGCCGCGTTCCCGGTGGTGCGGTCGTACCTCGACCAGCTGGTGCGTAACAACGGCCTCTCGTCCGAGCGCACCTCGGCGATCGGCAACGCGCTCGACGCCGCAGAGAAGCAGAGCGGCAAGGCCCAGCGCGACGCGCTTAACACGCTGGCCAGCCAGGTGAAGAAGGACGTGAAGGGCGCCAAGGACCCGGAGCGGGTCAAGGCGATGGCGGACGCGATCACCAAGCTGGCGAAGGCGGCGAAGTAGGTCGAGAGTCACAGGTCACAAGTCGCAGGTCGCAGGGTCCGGCACTTGCGACCTGTGACCTGCCACCAGGGAGAATCGATGCTAATCCGCGCTACGTTCCTCACGGTTCTCCTCATCACCGCCTGCACCCGGGCGCCCGCGACGGGCGCGCCGGCGCCGGAGACGGCGGCGAGCGCCATCCGGGCCGTGCTCGATTCTACCGCAGCCGGCTGGAACCGGGGCGACCTGTCCCGCTATCTCTGGGCCTATGTCGACAGCGCAACGGCGATGGGCGGCAACGGGCCGGAGCGTGGCGTCGGCGCCATCGAGGGGCAGATGCGGCGCGGATTCTGGCGCACCGGCCGCCCCCTCCAGACACTCCACTATGAACACGTCGAAGTGCGCATGCTGGGTGACGAGCATGCCCTCGTGACCGGGCAATTCGTCCTGACTGGCGGCGGGCAGCCGCAGCGTACCGGATGGTTCACCACAGTGTGGATGCGGACACCGGTGGGCTGGAGGATGATGCATGATCATTCGTCGTGAGTCGTGAGTCGTGAGTCATGAGTCGTGAGTCGTGAGTCATGGGTCATGAGTCGTGAGTCGTGAGTCGTGAGTCGTGAGTCGTGACATAGGACCCACGACCCATGACCCGCGACCCGCGACCCGCGACCCGCGACCCGTAGCTTGTCCTGAGCGCAGCGAAGGAACCCGCGCCCCAACGCGAGGCCCCTATGTCACTCCGCGCCATGCTTCCGCTCACTGCCGTCCTCTCACTCTCCCTGCCCCTCCACGCCCAGGATTCCACGCTCGCGCCCGGCACGCGTGTCCGCGTCCTCTCCGCCTGCGACACTACGGCAGCGCACACCGGCTGCGACGTGGTCAAGGGACGGCTGGTCTCCCGTACCGGCAATGCACTTCTGATCCAGGACGCAGGCGGCGCGGAGCACCGGGTGGAGGTGTCACCGGGCGTCCGGATCCAGCAGAGCGCCGGCTTCCGCCGTCACACCCTGAGGGGGCTTGGAATCGGGAGCGCGGTCGGGCTGGCCACCGGTGCCCTGCTGCTGGCAGATTGTACCCGGGGCGACGAAGACGATGCCCTCTGCGGCGTGCGCCTGGTGGTGCCTGTACCTGTCGGCGCCGTGCTTGGCACGCTGGTCGGGGCCTTGACGCGATCGGAACGATGGAGCGAGATACCCGAGTCCCGTGCGTCGCTGCACCTCCGGCCCGTCAATGGACACACCGGGGTAGGACTCGCGATTCGCTTCTGAGTTACGAAAGGCACAAAAGACACGAAATCACGAAAAGCACGAAAGGCTCGATCTTCA
>DASSOW010000328.1:0-9478 GCA_035700175.1 Gemmatimonadales bacterium
GACGCTTCGACGTCCTTGCAGGTGAGCGAGCAGCCGAGGGTGGTGGCGTGGAGTGTGGTAGGCATAGGGATTAGGGATTAGGGATTAGGGATTAGGGGCTAGGGGCCAGGGGCTTGGGGCTGAAGCTAATACTCACAGCTCACAGCTCACAGCTCACAGCTCACAGCTCACAGCTCACAGCGCACAGCTCGATACATCCTGTCCGGAGCAGGAATGCGGATCGCCGTCTCGGGAAGTCATGCCACCGGCAAGTCCACCCTCATCGATGAGCTCGCACGGCGACTGCCCTCGTTCGAGAGGGTCGACGAGCCGTATCACCAGCTCATGGAGGAAGGGCACGCGTTTGCCGACCCGCTCGGGGCCGACGACTACGAACTGATGTTCCAGCGATCGGTCACCGACATTGGTTCGCGGGACAGCGGCCATGTACTGTTCGATCGCTGTCCCGCTGACTTCCTCGCATACTTGGTCGCGAGCCATGGCGACAGGTCTGCGCTGGGTCAGCTGGCAGCGACGGCCGCGAGCGCGCTCTCCCGGCTTGACCTGATTGTCTACCTGCCGATCGAAGCCCCGGACCGGATCAACGACGCCGGCATTGCGCTGCCGAAGCTTCGGCGCCGAGTCGACGAGCTCCTGCGCGAGATGCTGGTGGAGGACGCGTGGGGTTTTGGAGTGCGGGCCATCGAGGTACGGGGGACGCTGGACGCGCGCATCGCGCGGGTTCGCCAGGCCGTCATGCGTCATACGTCGCATGACGCATGACGCATGACGCACGACGCTCTTCAGGGCAGCACGGCAACCTCACTGAGATCCGCGGCCATCGCCTTTGCCGCCGCGGCGCGGCCGAGCGCGAGCCCCGCGTCCATGTCGAAGCGGTAGTGGATACCGGCATAGAGGCGAGAGAGACTGGCCTCTATCGCGTCCGCATCCAGCCGCTCCCGCTCACTGGGGAACTCGGCCATCAGCACTCCCGACATCGCGCCCGACACGCAGGAATGCGCCGACGGATAGGAAGGGTGCGGCGGCAGGCCGATCGGCAGGGTAATTCCGGGATCGGCCTGGGGCGGCCGGATGAACCAGTACGTGTACTTCGCATTGAAGCAGCCCACCAGCGCGTCAAACATCGCTCCATTCATCAGGAACATGATCCGGGCGGCCCTGGCGTCGCTGACGCGATACGTCCGGATCAGCTCGACCGCCAGGTTGTTGAACGGCGCATTCCGCCGGCCAGACTGCTGCAGGTTCCAGTAGTTCGCAATCTCCAGTTGCTCCGCCGTGCGCGTGTCGGAGATCTGCCGTACCTCTGCCAGCGCACCCAGGTATGACGGTGACCCGAAGGCGGGCGGCGGTGGCGGCTGGAACTCGTCCGGAGAATCCATGAAGAACGGACGCGCCAGGTAGTTGCCCCGCACTATCGGGCCGCCGCTCCACTGCCAGTAGCCAGGCCCGGTCGGTGGCGTCCCCGGATCGGCAACGCCCACATGGTCGTCCGCGGCAAAGTCGAGCACCCGCGCACCGATGGCGCGGCCGATCGCTTCGCCAGCAGCAAAATCGGCATGCTGGGCGCCGGGCCAGGGGTCGGCCGCTTCCTGTGCGTCGAGCGCGGCCTCGATCGTGGCGACCTGGCCGGGGAAGAATGCGTCGAGGACGGCCGCCGAGGCGCCCGCGATTGCGGCCGAGGTCGGTGGATGTGGCCGGACTGCCTCCGCAGCCTCTGCCGCACGGAACTGCGCCAGCGAGAGGTAGGCATAGAGACGACCCTGGTCGATTGGCGTCTGGTCGGCCAGGGCGGTCGCCATCTCGTTCCAGGTGGCGGTGGCACCAGCCTCCCAGAACTTGACGGCGCTGGCCTCCGCCGCCGTCCCGGCGGCGGACCCGGTGGCTGGCGCGCTCGGTTCGCTGCACGCCGCGAGCAGGGCCCCCGCCACGATGGCGAGTGCCCGGGTAGAGTGTGACATGCTGTCCTCCCTGGAAATGATGATGGCGGCCCGCCGCACAGGGGGCGCGGGGGCTCTGGCGACGCCCCGTACCGGGCGTACATTGAATCGCTAACGCCCATCCATTACCCCATCGTCACCCCGGCGTCACTCCGCATGCCGGGGCCGGGTCACTCCCCTGAGGGAGGGCGCGATGCTCGACTTGCGTACCCTTGGTGGCCTGGAACTCCGCCGGGCCGGCGATGGGACGTCCGCGCCGGTCGCCTTGCAGACCAAGCGACTGGTCCTGCTTGCTCATCTCGCCTCTACCCCGTCCGGTGGTTTCCGCCGCCGTGACTCGGTGCTCGCCCTCTTCTGGCCCGACCTCGACCAGGAACACGCCCGTGGCGCGCTGCGCCAGGCGCTCCACGCCCTCCGGAACACCCTCGGTGACGGCGTCATCCGTACCCGCGGCGAGTCGGAGGTCGGCGTCAACGGCTCCGTGCTGCAATGGGACGCGCAGGAAATGGCAGTCGCGCTCGAGGCGGGACGGCACGCTGCGGCACTCGCGCTCTATCGCGGCGAATTTCTCGATGGTGTCTTCGTCGCCGGTGCATCGCCGGAGCTGGAGGAATGGATTGCCGGAGAGCGCACCCGGCTGCGCCAGCTGGCGGCGAGGGCGGCGTGGGGAGTGGCGGAAGGGTCGGCGGGCCGGGCGGAGGTCGGGGCGGCGGTGCGCCAGGCGGTCCGGCTGAGCGGAGCTGACGAGTCAGCCCTGCGGCGCGGCATCATGTTGCTCGACCAGCAGGGCGACCACGCGGGGGCCATCGCGCTCTATGAAGAGTTCGCCCGGCGGATGGCTCGTGACTTCGAGGTGGAACCCTCCACCGAGACGAGAGCAGTGATCGCGTCGATTCGTGAGCGCGTCGTCCCCGTGGTCGTGAACCCGGTCAAGGGTGATGTCGCCGAGATCATCCCGGCGAGCGCTGAAGTCCCGGTCAATCGAGGGACGGCTCCTGCCCGCAGCCGCCGACTGACGCTCGCTGCCGGCATCCTCGGGATCGCAGCGCTCCTCGTGGTTGCTCTCCGCCTCAGCCCGACGGCCAGGCCACCCGGTGACTCGAACATCGTTGCCGTCGTGCCATTCCAGATGTCGGGCGCGGACCGCTCCCACGCCTGGTTGCAAGAGGGGATGGTGGACCTGTTGACGATCCGCCTCGACGGGTCGGGCGGCCTGAAGCCGACCGACGCGCCGACGATGGTTGCCGCATGGCGGCGGGATGCGTCCCACGATTCGACGACTGATCCGATGGCATCGGCGCGGCGGCTTGCGGCCGGCGTCGGCGCCGAGTGGGTCGTGACTGGGAGCGTGGCAGGCAACGCCAACCGGATCATCCTGAGCGCGACACTCGAAGCGGTGGCGACCAGGCGGACAATCGCCCGGGCGGCCGCCGAGGGACCGGCCGACAGTCTTCCTGCGCTGGTGGACCGCCTGGCGGTTCAGCTGCTTGGGGGCGGCGCCGGCCTCGATGAGGATCGGCTCGCATCGCTCACGAGCGCATCCTTTCCGGCCATTCGCGCATTTCTCGACGGGCGCGCCGCTTCCCGGCGTGGCCGTCGCGATCTTGCGCTGATCCAGTTCCGGAAAGCGGTGACGCTCGACTCGAACTTTGCCCTTGCGGCCTTCGACCTGGCCCGCGTGTCGGCCTGGGCTGGCACACAGGAGGACGGTCGGCTCGGCGTGCGGCTGGCCATGGCAGGGAGGCAGCGCCTCGGCACGTCGGACCGTGCCTTTCTTGACGCCTGGGCGGGGATTACTCGCGATGCACCGGAGACGTTCCAGCGGTGGAATGCAGCGGTGACGGCGCAACCGAACCGGGCGGAAACCTGGTACTGGCTCGGCGACTCCTATTATCACCTCGGTGCACTCGCCGGAATCAAGGACGCGCTCACTCTCGCCGACGACGCCTTTCATCAGGGCTGGCGCCTGGACTCGGTGGCTTCCGCGGGGCGACTGGATGGCTCGGTCGTCGCCGAGCCGGTGGAGCACATGATCCAGCTGGCCCACCTGCGCCGGGACACGGCTGAGGTCCGTCGCCTCGTTGCCCTCCTGATCGCGGCGGATTCCTCAAGCAGCCTGGCGCGCGCGCTTGGATGGCATCAGGCAGTGCTGGAAGGGGGTGCTGGCAAAGCGAGCCGGCGCTGGATTGAGGGCGCGGACCAGCGCGGCGTCATGCTGCTCTCCTTTTTCATCATGTGGACCGGGGAGGGCGTGGCTGACCTTCCGCGAGTGTTCGACGCCGACAGGCGCTGGCTGACCCTGCACGATCCAGGATATTCGGAGTTCGCGCTTACCTCGTATGCACTGATCCGCGGCCGTCCGGGTGACGTGCCAGCAGGAGCCACGCGTCCCGAGCGGAGGCCGCCATCAGCGCAGCGAGCGTGGCTGAGGTATGCGCTCTGGTGGGACGGAGACACCACAGGCGCCGACGCGGTGGTCCGCGCACTCGAATCCCGCTCCAGCAGAGTGCCCGCCACGCCCGAAGAGCAGCGTGACCAGCTCCTCGACCTCTGCACCGTTGGCCTCTGGCATGCGATGCGAGGCGAGCTCGTGTCCGCGCGCGATGCCGGCCGCCAGCTCGGCGCCGTGCGGCTGGCCGGGCTTGCGGGAGAGGATTCCCTCCGCTTCGCGGATCATGGCATGCTCTGCGCGGCGCTGATCGACGCGGCCGTGGCCACGGGGCTCGGATCCCGTGACAGCCGCACCAGGGTCTGGGTCGCTGACTCGCTCGCCCGGCGCTACATCTTTGCCATTCTCAGCTCACCCCGGTTGCCGGAGACGAACCTGGTCCTCGCACGGCTCTGGGAAGCGCAGGGCGACCTTCCGCGCGCACTGGCGGCGCTGCGCCGCCGCGGCGCCTACTACATGGAAGCGCCATTGTTCATGACCACATTTCTGCGCGAGGAGGGCCGGCTCGCAGCACTCAACGGTGATACGGCCGCTGCGGTTCGTGCCTACCGTCACTACCTCGGCCTGCGGTACGATCCCGAGCCGAGCCTGCGATCGGAGGTCGAGCGGGTACGACAGGAGCTCGCAAGACTCGAGGGGCGGGCGCAGCTGAGCCGCGGCCCCGCAGCGCGCGAGCAACCCGATCTGGCGCGCCAATTCGGCGGGCGATAGACTCAAGCCGCCGCCTGGATGGGTGGAAGCCTGCCGGCTCCCTGCAGGTTGCTGGGCCCGGGGTCGTGTGCAACGATTAGTGAATAGTGCAGTCATAGCAGTGGAATCTCACCTTGCGCTTTCCGTCCCCCGGGAGCCGTCGCCATGAGCATTCCGTTGCCTTTTCCCGTTTCATCCACCAGGCGGGTGCTCCGGCTCGCCCTCACGCTGGCCGCCGTCGCCGGCTCGATCACCTGCTCCAGTCCCACGGATGCCCCCGAACCACCGGGCGACGGCGAGCCGCCGCCGCCACCACCGACGTCGGGCTTTGACGGATCACTCCAGCTGAGCGGACCCAACGCGCTGATTGTCCACGAATCGGTGCTGCTGACTGTCAGCGCCAAGGACGCGCAGGGTCACCCGGTGGTGGCATCGCCTGTCACCTTCACAACCAGTGACGCCAGCGTGCTACAGGTGAGCGCCGGCGGTGTGGTGACCGCCACGGGCCGTGGCACCGCCACGATCGCCGTGCAGCGGGACCAGGTCTCGGCGCGCATGACGCTCAGCGTGCGGGCGCGGGTGGCGCTGGCGCCGGCGGCAGGATGGGAATGGGTCAATTACATCCGGCCGCTGGTGGGCGAGCCGGTGCAGCTGGCCGCGACCTATGTGGACATCAACGGCGTATTCGTCGACGCGGCCCCCGCCGTGGACTGGCAGTCGAGTGATCCCGCTGTCGCGAGCGTTGATGAAACGGGGCGGGTGGTCGCCCTGCAGGCCGATCAGACCGCGATCATCTCCGCCAGCACGCCGGACGGCGTGGCGGAGACGCAGATCGTCGCCCAACTCGAAGGCGCGCCGACCAGTGTGCGCCTCGCACACGTGGCCCCTGACCTGGGGCCCGTCACCTTCGACATCCATGGGCTGCCGCCCGTCACCTTGCAGTTCGGCGAAACCGCGAACGTGACCGTCAGGACCCAGGATATCTACGTGACAACGGATGGGATGCCGCCCGCCCAGGTCGACAAGCGGACATTCTTCGGCAACTTCGAACCCGGCACCACCCTGGGCCTGTACGCCATCCGGCAAGGGAACATGAGCGGCCTTGCACCGGACTGGGGGACCACCGATCCGATCCCGGCCGACTCCGGTCGCGTGCGCCTGATCCAGGCGAGCAACAATCCCGTCGCCTACATCCGCCCGACAGGGACTCCACGGTCGGGCCTGCCCGAGTTGTGCTACTTCGATCCGGGAGACCCGAGCCCGTTCTACACTGTCGCGGCGGGCACGTTCGATGTCCTGATGCAGCGGAAGGTCGGCTTCAAGGTCGACACAACGCTGGCTTTCGCGCGCCTGCCCGCGAGCGTGACCGCGGGCCATGTCGTGACGCTCGTGCTCACCGGCAACACGACATCGGACGCCAGTTACATCGCATTTACCGACCAATGAACCGGGCATGGCGCTGGAGTGCCGCGCTGCTGCTGGCGAGCGCCGGCTGCCGAGCGTCACGGGGTGCGAACGTCGCCGACTGCGTGCCCGTCCCACCCGACACGGCCTACCGCTACACGGACGCCGAGGTGCCGCTGCCGCGGCACCTGCTTTCGTCCATTGCCGGGACGGTGGTGTTTTCCGACAACACGCCGCCCGACAACCGCGTCACCAACGCTGGCGCAGCGCTCGGGCGCATCCTGTTCTACGACGTGCGACTCTCGGCCAACAACCAGGTGGCGTGCGCGTCCTGCCACCGGCAGCAGTTCGGGTTCGGGGACACGGCACGGTTCAGCCGAGGACTGCACGGCCAGCATCCACGGCGGCGGACGCTGGCGCTCGCCAACCTGCGCTTCAATGCCTACGGCCAGTTCTTCTGGGACCAGCGAGCGCCATCGCTGGAGGCGCAGATCCTGGACGTCCTCCAGGATTCAGTCGAAATGGGCATGAACCTCGACACGCTCGAGGCCAGGCTCGCCCATACGCCCTATTACCCCGCGCTGTTCGCCGCTGCGTTCGGCTCGGCCGATGTCACGCGCGACGGCATGGCACGCGCGCTGGCCCAGTTCGCGAGGTCGCTCATCTCGGCCCGGTCGCGCTTCGACGCGGTCTTTGCTACCGGCGGCGCCCCGGATTTCTCGCGACTCACGCCAACTGAGCAGCAGGGCTATCAACTGTTTGTCACCAGCGGGTGCGTCAACTGCCACCGCGCCATCCTGCAGTTCGCCGACCGGGCGAACAACATCGGTCTCGACCTGCAGCCCGCTGACACGGGGGCGGGACACGGACGGTTCCGGCCTGCCTCACTTCGCAATGTCGCGGTGCGCCCGCCGTACATGCATGATGGCCGGTTCCGCACCTTGCGCGACGTGGTGCGGTTCTATTCCACAGGCGTGCAAGAATCGCCCGACCTCGACCCGCGCCTCCGCGACGACGCCGGCCATCCCCGGCGTCTCAACCTGACCGACACGCAGGTGGACCAGCTGGTGGCGTTCCTCGAAACGCTGACCGACACGACATTCCTGCACGATCCCCGGTTCGGGAATCCGTTCGGGTGTGGAAGGTAGGGCGTGAGAAGTGGGCGTGGGGCGTGGGGCGTGGGGCGTGGGGCCAACAAGATATCGCTCACAGCTCACGGCTCACAGCTCACAGCTCACAGCTCGCAGCGCACAGCTCACAGCTCACAGCTCACAGCTCACAGCTCACAGCTCACGGCTCCCGGGCCAGCGCATCCAGCCAGTTGATCACCGCACTCTCCAGCTCGATCCTGCGATCTGACCATGAATGATCGGTCGCCGCGTGCAGCGTCGTGATGCGTTCATTGCCGAGCGCGCGCAACGCGACGACCAGGGAGTCCGACATCGGCGCCAGACCATCATTGGCGGTGAGCACGAGCAGCGGCAGATGGGCCAGCCCCGGCTCGGCATCGGCAAAGCGCCAGTGCGCGCCGCGGGAGCGGATCTCGTCCGCCATGCTTTCGGGCGTGACACCAGCCAGCGACTCCATGTTGTCAGCCATGGTCCTGACGAGCCGGTCGCGCCGGCCACCGGCCATGGCACCCATGTCCGCCGCCGACAGCAGCACCGCACCGGCCAGCTCCGGATGGTGCGACGCCGTGAGCACGGTGACCCATCCCCCCATGCTGTGGCCGGCGAGCACCATGCGGGTCGTGTCGAGTCCCAGCCGTCGCACGTTGGCGGTGTCCTTGAGGAAGGCGATCACCGCGTCGGCATCGGCAAGGTTGTTGGCGAAGCGGAACTTTCCGGGGCTGCCCCACGAGCCGCGATAGTTGAACGTGACCGAGGTCCATCCAGCGCGGCGAACAGCCTGGGCAAGGTCGAGATTCTTCTCGTTCCCGGGAAGGCCGTGAAGCAGGATGAAGACCGGATGGGGCCCGGGACCGGCCGCCACGTAGGCCACGCCGTTGATCTTCACACCGCCCGACGGAACATGCAGCACCTCCATCCGCGGCGGATGCAGGGAATCGCGGGGCGGGTCAGCGACGACGGCCGCCGGCACCTGGGCCGCGAGTGGGAGGGCGGTCAGGGCAATGCCGGCGAGGACGATCAGGATCCGCATGGTGAACTGCCTCCGGAATTCGGCGGGTTGCCGAACAATTCTACCGGGCAGCGTCCCGCCCAGCCAGTGAGTTCCACGCCGACCGGCGCCGTCTTGCGGGAATGCCAGCCGGGCCGCACATTCGGCCCGCTGAGGTCCCATCCCCCTGTCCAGGAGCACCCGATGTCCGCCACCACCCGAGTCGGCCTCGCGGTCCTGCTCATGCTCGGTACCGCCTGCCAATCCGCACCGAAGGCACCTCCGTCGGACACCGGATCGACTGCTCCCGCTGGCCTCTCCGCCGCCGACGAGGCTGCCGTGCGCGCCGTGGACAGTGCCTTTGCCGCCGCCTCGGCCGCCGGCGACGGCGCCGCCGTGGGTGCGCTGTATGCGTCCGATGCCACGCTCATGCCCCCGGGAGACAGCAGCCGGCACGGCACCGCCGCCATCGCGACGTACTGGTCCGGCCTCTTCTCGGCTTACTCGTTTCCCGTCTCGCTGACCGTTGCGCCCATTGTCGGCAGCGGTGACCTGGCCATCGCCAGCGGCACCTACAGCGTCGTCATGACCCCGAAGGCCGCCGGCGCCAAGCCGCTGCCGGTGGACAATGGCAAGTACCTCGGCGTACTGAAGAAGCAGGCTGACGGATCGTGGAAGTACCTGTTTGACACCTGGAATTCCGACACACCTCCGGCTCGATAGCACTGGCGGCACCGGTGACTGGTAATCCGATGGAAGCCCTGAGCGCTGCCCTCCCTGGCCGGTACCGCATCGAGCGTGAGCTTGGGCAGGGCGGCATGGCCACCGTCTACCTCGCGCACGACATCCGGCACGATCGCAAGGTGGCGCTCAAGGTACT
>DASSOW010000329.1:0-8535 GCA_035700175.1 Gemmatimonadales bacterium
TGCTGAAGTCTTCGGGCAGGAGCAGCAGCTTCTTTGGCATCTCGAAGTGGGCGCGGTCCCGCAACACCCGCTTGAGCTCACGGTCCATCTTGTCCTGGACATCCGGCTTCGCGAGCAGTGCTTCCCAGCTGCCCGCCTGCACGCCCTTCCGCTCCGCCCACGCCGCGAGCTGTCCCCGGTTGGGCACGATGAGCATGATGGGAAACTTGCGGCGATCGCCCAGCATCACGGCGTTGCTCACGAACTTGCTGGACTTGGCCTGGTTCTCGATCGGCTGGGGCGCGATGTTCTTGCCGCCCGCGGTCACGATGATGTCCTTCTTGCGGTCGGTGATGCGCAGGAACCCCTGGGCATCGAGCATCCCGATGTCGCCGGTGTGGAACCAGCCCTGCGAGTCGATGGCTTCGGCCGTGGCCTCGGGCTTGTTGAAGTAGCCCTTCATGACGTGCGGTCCACGCGTCAGGATTTCACCGTCCGGCGCAATCTCGACCTCCACGTTGTCGAGTGGCTTGCCGACGGTGCCCAGCTTGAGCGCCTCGGTGCCGTTCACGGCAATCACCGGCGAGGTCTCGGTGAGGCCATATCCTTCCAGCACCGGCAGTCCCGCGGCATAGAAGAACTTGGCGATGTCGGCGCTGAGCGGGGCGCCGCCTGACACAAAAAACCGGATCCGGCCACCCACGCGTGCCCGCAGCTTGGCAAAGACAAGCGACGACGCGATCCGGTACCGCAGTGCCAGCCAGCCGGGCACCCGGCGCTGTCCCAGCGTGTATTCCACCCACTGCTCGCCGACACGCTTGGCCCAGAAGAACAGTTGCTTCTTGATGGCCGACCCACCCAATGCATTCTCCAGCACGCGGGCGTAGACCTTCTCGTAGAGCCGCGGGTGCGACAGTACCACCGTGGGATGGACTTCGCCCATCTCTGCGGCGACCGTGTCCATGCTGGTGGCGTAGTTGATGATGGCGCCGGACTGCATCATGCAGAAATGGCCGGCCATCCGCTCGAAGATGTGCGAGAGGGGCAGGAATGAGAGGCACTCGTCGCTGTCGCGAAGCGGGAGCCGCTGCAGGCCGCCAATCACGTTGGAGGTGATGTTGCCGTGCGTGAGCATCACGCCCTTCGGCTCGCCTGTGGTGCCGGACGTGTAGATCAGGGTCGCCAGATCATCGGGCTCGGTGGCGAGCGCCAGCGCTCGCCAGGCTTCGTCCTGGCCGGTGACCGCACGGCCTGTCTCGAGCACTTCCGCGAACGCCAGCGCACCATTGCCAGCGGCATCCGCGTCCATGGCGATGACATGGCGGAGTGCCGGCAGCTCGCCCCGGATCCCCTCGAGCTTGGCACGTTGCGCCGCCGATGACACGAAAATGGCGACCGCGCCGGAATCCCGGAGGAGATACTGAATCTGTGAAGCGGGGAGTGTCGGATACACCGGCACGTCGGGGCAGCGGGCGGTCAGGCAGGCGTAGTCCGCGATGGCCCATTCAGGGCGGTTTTCCGACAGGATGGCAACGCGGTCTCCCTGGCGCACCCCGAGGGCGCCGAGGCCCAGGCTCAGGTGCCGAACCTGTCCCAGGAGATCCGCGTAGCTCAGGGCCTGCCAGGCACCTCCGCGCTTGACACGCATGACCACCGGCCGCGCACGCCAGCGGTCGATGGCACTGAAGAACAGTTCATTCAGTGTGCGTGGTAGCGTCATCTGTTCCGCTCACTGGAAGACGACGAGGATGACCTGGCCCGAGCCCACGACCGGCTTCCCGCTGCGGTGCAGCGCCGACACCGTGACCCGAACCGTGTCGGGGGCAGTCTTGCCGCTGACGCGGTTGACCGTGGCGTCGGGTAGCGCCTGACCGGTCGCATCGGATGGGAGCGTATCTGCCAGGACGCCACCGGGCAGTTCGACCGTGCGCGCAGCCGGATCCGCAAAGACCGGCCCCGTGATCGAAAAGATGATACGAGTGCCAGCGGCCGGGATGAACCCGCTCGCGGCGGTGTCGCTGCGGGAGAGCACCATGGCCCCGAGCGGGGCCGAGGCCGCCACGTCCGCGGCGACGAGCAGGGTATCGGCCGGCACGGCGAGCGTGTCCGCCGCAGCCACGACGCTCAGCGTGATGGGCTGGCTGCTCAGCGTCGTCTCCGAGGCCTGCACGCGGCCGGTCTGGTTGGCGACGACGCCCGTGACCCGGCCCGTCGCACTGTCCACGCTCAGCGTGGTGTCGGCCGTGCGCCAGATGATGTCGGCGTCCACCGCCTCGCCGTTGCGGTCCAGCGCCACGGCGGCGAGCTGGATGGTATCGCCCACTTCCACCGTGGCAGGCTCCGGTCGCTGCACCTCCAGTGACACAACACCGCCGTTGTCGGCGGTGAGGTTGCTGCAGGCAGCCAGCAGGCAGCTTCCGAGCAGCCAGGCACGCATCATTGCGTCTCCGGCGCCGACGCGCTTTCGATTTCCCGCAGCGCCGTCTCGGCGTGCCGTACCCACCGCTCGGCATCGGGCCCGCGCGGGGGCCGCGCCAGGAAGCTGCGCAGGTGGGCCGCGGCCTCGCCGCGATCATTGCGCTTGAGCAGGAGGAAGGCGAGGCCGTAATGTGCGCCGCTCAGCGATTCATCGAGCTCGAGCGCGCGCCGGTAGTGCCGCACTGCTTCTTCCTGCTGGTCCACCTTGGTGCAGATGATGGCCATGTTCAGGAGGATCCGTGGATCCGCCGGATTATCACGGTAGGCAAGCCGATACGAAGTCAGGGCGGCTTCGTAGTCGCCCTGACGCTCGAGGGCCAGCCCCTCGTTCAGGTAATCCAGCCGCTGAGGCTTCAGCGTGTCGCCGGTGTCCCGGCCAAGAATTCGTCGCCACAAGCTCATGTTGCCGGTGCGGGCCCCACGGAAGGTGATGTTGCTGCTTGAGATACGCCGTATCGTCCGAAGATAGCCGCCGGCTGGAAGGGCCGCAACGCAACTGGCCGCACTGTTGCCGCTCCTGCGGGCCGGGCGTACCTTCGGGCCATGGCCACCATCTCTCATCCCGGGTCTCGCGGCGTGCTGGAGATCGACTGGACGCTGTTCGGCGAGCTCTGCCGGGCGCTCGCGCTGAAGGTGGCCCACAGCTACCACCCGGAGGTGGTGCTCGGTGTAGCCAAGGCCGGCGTCATTCCCGGCGTGGTGGTGGCGTCCATCCTGCAAACGGAATTTGCCTCCATGGTCGTCTCGCGGCCCGAGGTCGACGCCGAGCCGGTGCTGCTGTCGGGCCCGCCGTCCAGTATCCGGGGTCGCCGCGTCCTGGTAGTGGACGAAACCTGTGACACCGGCAGCACGCTCAAGCTGGCCCTCAACGAAGTGCGACAGCATGACCCGCTCGACGTGCGCACCGCCGTCTCCATTCGGACTGGTGTCTACCAGCCGGACTTCCATGCCTTCGAGACCGAGAAGCTGATCATCCTGCCCTGGGATCGGGAAGTTGTGGTGGACGGGGAGCTGGTCGTCCGGCCGGACTACGCCAGCTGGCTCGCCTGACAACCTTTTGACAGCTCGCCCGGTCTCACGGTGGAACCTCCATCGGAGCCAGCCATGCCCCACATCCGTCCCACTGCTGTCGCTCTTGCCGCGGCCTTACTCGCCGCGGCGTCGTCACTGTCCGCGCAGCAGGCTTCCGGTACCTATCGCCTGGCCGGGAGTCAGGTTGCCGTTTATAACCTGGCCGGCACGGTCTCCCTGGTTGCCGGCAACGGCAACGAGCTCGTCGTTGGCGTCACGGCGCAGGGCGCCGATGCCTCGGCGCTCCGGGTCGAGACTGGCGACGTTCGCGGCCACCAGGCCTTCCGGGTCATCTATCCGGATGGTGACCTGGTGTATCCTGACCTTGGCCCGCACAGCGAGACGCGACTGCGCGTGAGCGAGGATGGCACGTTCGGCGATGACGGTGGACGGGGGCGAGAAGTGCGCATCAGCGGTTCAGGCCGCGGCACCCGGGCGAGTGCCGACCTGGAGCTGCGCGTGCCGAAGGGGCAGTCGGTGGAGGTCTACCTTGGGGTTGGCAAGGTATCGGTCCGCAACGTGAACGGGAATATCAGCGTGGACGTGGCGGCGGCCAGTGTCGACGTGGACGGGCTCGACGGCGACTTCACGCTGGACGCCGGCTCAGGCCCGGTTCGGCTGGCGGATATCCAGGGCAATCATCTGTCACTCGACACCGGTTCGGGCAAGATTACCGCAACCGATGTCAATGCGGCAGCAATTTCGCTCGACACCGGCTCGGGCGACGTCATGCTCGATGGAGTGACGTCGAGCGACCTGTCGCTCGACACGGGAAGCGGGGACGTGACGCTGCGGCTCAACAGCGACGTGGATCGGCTGGCGCTCGATTCGGGATCCGGATCGGTGACGATTTATGCGCCGGTCGACCTGGGCGCGCAGCTGAGCGTGGACGGGGGCTCGGGCGACATCGATATCCAGCTGCCGCTCATGAATCGCGTGAGCGATGATGATGACGACATCCTGCATGGCACGCTGGGTGACGGCATCGGCCGTATTACGATCGATTCGGGATCGGGGGATGTGAGGATCCTGAAGCGATAGGGGTAAGGGGCCAGGGACTAGGGGTCAGGGCGGAAGGACCGACGCTTGTCTCTCAGCCCTGACCCCTAGTCCCTGATCCCCAGCCCCTCTTCGTACCCCATCCCCTGTGCCATCCGGTCATAGAGGCTGGCCAGGGAATCGGGAGAGCCGGCGAGGAAGCGGCAGCGGGCATCGCCCTTGGAGCGGCACTCCACTTCCATCACCGCCACCGTCTCGCCCGCCATGCGGCCAAGGAAATCGGCCAACAGCCCGCAGGACAGATGGCAGGACGGATAACTGGCGCCGGCGCCCTCGCTCGCTTCGGCCCAGTCATCGGAGTCGAGTGCCAGCGACACATCGCCCAGCTGGCTTACCCGCAGTGTTCCCCAGCCCGTTTCCGCGAAGAATCGCGAAAGCACCTCGCTCAGGTGGCCGGCGTCGAGCTGGCCGGGCTCCTGCACCCCGTGCGCCTGTTCCAGCCAGGCCGAGTACGCGGCAAAGAGTTCCTCGCCGCCGGCAAAGCCTGCTTCCTGCAGGTATGCCGCGGCCTGCGGGCCGGTGTCGCGTTCGAGGCTGGCGCGCAGCTGCTGCAGCGCCCGCCGGCCGAGGCCCACGCAATGATGTTCCGGAAGCAGCGTCGCAGTGCTCATGATGACCAGTGTGATAGAGGGTGAACCAAGCTAGGACCCGCGGCCAACGCGGCGCAAGAGTTCCGCTTCGTCGATGATCTCGATCCCAAGCTGCCGCGCCTTGTCCAGCTTGCCGCCGGCGTCTGCGCCTGCCACGACGGCGTCGGTCTTCTTGCTGACGCTCCCAGCCACGCGGGCACCGGCCTCTTCCAGGAGCCGGGTAGCCTCGCTGCGCGAGAGGTTGGGCAGGGTGCCGGTGAGGACATAGCTCTTGCCGCTCAGCACGCCGTCGGTCGGCGCTGTCTCCGCCACGGGCGTGAGCCCGGATGATTCCAGTCGCTCCACCAGGTCGCGGTTGCGCGGATCGGCAAAGAAGCTGGTGACGGCATCAGCTATCGTAGGCCCGACGCCGGGCGTTTCAGCAATGCTCTCCGCCGAAGCCTGCTTGAGCGCGTCCATGCTGCCAAAGCGCCGTGCCAGCAGCTGCGCCACGGTCTTGCCCACGTGCCGAATGCCAAGGCTGAACAGCAACACGGCCAGCGGCCGCTCGCGCGAGGCGGCAATGGCCGCCACCAGCTGCGCGGCCGATTGCTCGGCGAATCGCTCCAGCGCGACCAGCTGCTCGGTCGTCAGCTGGTACAGGTCAGCCACGTCATGGATCAGTCCGGCATCGATCAGCTGGCGGACCCGCTCGTATCCCAGCCCCCGGATGTCCATTGCGTCCCGCGACGCGAAGTGGACGATCCCCTCGAGCACGCGGCCGGGACAGGTCGCATTGGGGCAGAAGCGCATTGCCTCATCCACGGGCCGCTCGACCGGCGTGTCGCAGGCGGGACAACGATCCGGCATGATGAACACCGTCTCGCTGCCATCGCGCCGCTCGCGGAGCGGGCCCACTACCTGCGGAATCACTTCGCCGGCGCGGATGACCTCGACCCAGTCGCCGTTGCGGATGTCCTTCTGGGCGATCAGGTCCTCGTTGTGCAGCGTCGCCGCTGAAACGATCACGCCGCCCAGTTCCACCGGCTCAAGCTCGGCCCACGGGTTGAGCGCACCGGTACGTCCCACATTGATCCTGATCTGCCTGAGTCTCGTGACCGCCACCTCGGGCGCAAACTTCCTGGCGATGGCCCAGCGGGGCTCCCGGCCTCCCACGATACCGAGTTCCGCCTGCAACCCGACCGGATCCACCTTGACCACTATGCCGTCAGCGGGGAAGGGAAGGTTGGGCAGTTCCCGCTCAAAGGTGGCCACGGCGGCCTGCACCTCACCAAGCGACTCGAACCGCTGGTGATGCGGCTCGACCCGGAAGCCCCACTGCTCCAGCCGCTCCAGGATCTGGTGATGGGCCGTGATGCCGAGGCGTCCCTCGATCGGCTCGATGGCAAAGGCGAACATGCGGGGCCGGCGCTGCTGGGTGATTCGGGGATCGAGCTGGCGCAGGCTCCCGGCGGCGGCATTCCGCGGGTTGGCGAAGAGCGGTTCACCCTCGCGCTCCCGGCGCTCATTGAGCCGGCGGAAACTGGTGTACGGCAGGTACACTTCGCCCCGAATTTCCATCAGCGCCGGCCAGTCGCTGCCCTTGAGCGCGAGCGGGACGTCACCGATGGTCCGGAGGTTGGCGGTTACGTCCTCGCCAATGGTGCCGTTGCCGCGGGTACAGCCCATGACCAGCTTGCCGTCGGCATAGGTGAGATTGACCGCGGTGCCGTCGATCTTGACCTCGACCACATATCCCGCCGTCCGTACCTCGGGAGCAAGCCGGGCGTTCCGCTCTTCCCATTGCGACAGCTCATCGTCGCTGAAGGCGTTGGCCAGCGACAGCATGGGTCGGCGATGGGTGCGCTTGACCAGCGCCGAGGCGGGCTCGGCACCAATGCGCTGGGTGGGACTGTCGGCAGATGCGAGCTCGGGATGAGCGTCCTCGAGCGCCTGCAGCTCGCGGAACAGCCGGTCATACTCGGCATCGCTGATGACGGGAGCGTCGGCGACGTAGTAGGCGCGATTGGCTTCTTCGATCAGCTGGCGCAGGCGCGCCACTTCCTCGGCCGCGCGACTGGCGGCTCCGGTCATCGGCCGGTGGCCTCCTGGGCGACCACGGCCATCGTCACGCCCACCAGGCGTTCGATCTCCTCCGCGCTGGCGCGGGCCAGCACGCTTTCGTCCCATGGACCCTCGCGATCCGAGAAAGTATCCAGCAGGCGTCGCAGGTAGCCCAGGAGGGCGGCTCGTTCGCGCTCGCGGCCGCGCAGCTCGGGCGGCTCACCCTGGCGGTCCTGCAGCCGCTCGAACCGGTGCGCGTTGCGCAGGGCGCGCGCGGTCAGGCTGGCCACTACCTGGCAGAAGCGGACGTCGGCATCCGAGAACGGATGGCCATCCCGGAAGGTGCGGAGAAAAATGGCGCCGATGGCGGCACCCCGCCACGTAATCGGCACCACGGTGATGGACTTGACCCGGCGGGTGCTGAGCGCACCACGGGCGTGGCGGAGCGAGACATCGGTGGCCACGTCGTCGATGTGCACGGTCTGGCCGGTCTGGAGGGCCTGGCGCAGCTCAGGATAGCGCTCCAGGTCCACCACGTAGTTGCGGATGCTGGGATCCTCGTAACTCGCCACCAGACGCACCGTACGCCCGTCCCGCTCCGACAGGAAGATGGATGAGCGGTCCAGGCCGAACGCCTCGCCCAGCCGGCGCGCCACCGCCTGCACGATGTCCACGAAGTGCAGCGACCCGCCGATCTCCTGCAGGATCTCGATCACCGCGAGCAGGTGCCTGCGCTCCTGCTCGAGCGAGTGTACGCGGTGCTGCAGCCGTTCGACGTCGTCCTGCGTGGTGAGGCTCATGCGCTCCGTCCCGGTGCCATGTGGGAGTCCGAATCTAAGCGGGAACGGCCACGGCGGAATAGCGTGCAGAAGGCGGCAGCCCGGTGTACAATTAGTGGAGCCGTCAAGAAACGTGACGGCGTCCGGATGAGGTGTGAGCGCAGTCACCGTGCGCGACGGCGCAAGGTGTGATGCTTGGGCAGGACCGACCTTGGAGGAAACTGATGGGACGCAACCACTCGGATGGCAGCGCCGGCAGCCTGCTCTCGGGGATTGTCATCGGCGCACTGGTAGGAGCCGGGATCGCGCTCCTGTTCGCGCCGCAGTCGGGGGAGGAGACCAGGCGCGAGCTGTCGCGTCGCGCACGCTCGGCGCGCGACGATGCCATGGATCGCCTGGAGGACGCCAGCACGAAGGCGCGGCGGGAGTTCAATCGGCGGCGCCGTCGGCTGCGCGAGCGGCTGGATGATGGGGTGGACGCCGTGAAGGAGCGGATCGCGGAATACCGCTGACGGGTCGCGGGTCGCGGGTCGCGC
>DASSOW010000330.1:0-4330 GCA_035700175.1 Gemmatimonadales bacterium
CGTGAGCGGAGGAGGGGATCAGGCACACCGTGCGATGCGCCTCGTTGCGCGCGCGATGATAGGCGCGGATCGCGAGCAGGCCGGCATATTCGCCCTGCGCGCCGGAATTTGGCTGCAGCGACACCGCGTCATAGCCGGTGATGTCGCACAGCCATTTTTCCAGTTGCTTGAACAGCACGTGATAGCCGCCGGCCTGATCGGCTGGCGCGAACGGGTGCAGGCTGCCGAACTCGGGCCAGGTCAGCGGGATCATCTCGGTGGTCGCGTTCAGCTTCATGGTGCAGGAGCCGAGCGGGATCATGGCCGAAGTGAGCGAAAGGTCGCGCGATTCCAGCCGCTTGAGGTAGCGCAGCATCTCGGTCTCGCTGCGGTATTTCTGGAAGACTGGATGGCTGAGGTACTCGCTGGTACGCCGGAGCGACGCGGGAATGGCGGTCTCCTGGGTGACGCCCAGGTCGTCGAGCATGAACGGCAGCATGTCGTCCCGGGAGAACACGGTGATGAGGTCGGCCAGGTCGCCGAGTGTCACCGTCTCGTCGAGCGCCACCGCAAGCCGGGTAGGGGAGAGCTGGCGGAGGTTGATCCTGCGTGCCCGTGCCGCGTCGAGGATGCGGGCGGCGGCCCACTTTTCCACGTCCACCGCAACGGTGTCGAAGAAGCTGTCATGCACCACCCGGTAGTGCAGGCGGCGAAGGGCGTTGGCCAGCAGCACGGCGCGGCTGTGCACCTGCTCGGCGATCCGGCGGATGCCGTCAGGGCCGTGATACACCGCATACATCGCGGCCATCACCGCCAGCAGCACCTGCGCCGTGCAGATGTTGCTCGTGGCCTTCTCGCGCCGGATGTGCTGTTCACGGGTCTGCAACGCCATGCGGAGCGCCGGCCGGCCGTCCGTGTCGCGCGACATGCCGATGATGCGGCCGGGAAGGTGCCGCTTGTATTCCTCGCGTGTCACGAAGAACGCCGCGTGCGGGCCGCCATAGCCCATCGGCACGCCGAAGCGCTGGCTGTTGCCCACGGCGATATCGGCGCCCCACGCGCCGGGCGGCTCGATGAGTGCGAGTGCCAGGAGGTCGGTGGCAGCGGTGACCAGCGCGCCCGCGGCATGAGCCCGCTCGGCGAGGGTGCGGAAGTCGCGGATCTCGCCGTCGGTGGCAGGATACTGGACCAGACAACCGATGACGCCCGCGTCAAACGTGAACGAATCGGGCTCACCCTCGACAATGGTGATCCCGCGCGCCTCGGCGCGGGTACGTACCACTGCGATGGTCTGCGGGTGGCAGCGCGCATCCACCAGCCAGGTGTGCGGGCCCGGCTGCTTGCTCACTGCCTGTGTAAGTGCCATGGCCTCGGCGGCCGCCGTGGCTTCATCGAGCAGCGAGGCCGTGGCAATGGGAAGTCCGGTCAGCTCCGCGGTGACGGTCTGGAAGGTGAAGAGCGCCTCGAGCCGCCCCTGCGCAATTTCGGCCTGGTAAGGCGTGTAGGCTGTGTACCAGCCCGGGTTCTCCAGGATGTTGCGGAGGATCACCGGCGGCGTGAAGGTGCCGTGGTAGCCCATCCCGATATACGACCGGAAGACCTGGTTCTGGCCCGCCATGGCGCGGAGCGCCTGCAGCACCTCCCGCTCACTGCGCCCTGGCGGGAGCGCCAGCGGCCGCCGGAGCCGGATGTCGTCGGGCACCACGGCGTCGGCCAGTGCGTCGAGCGACGGATAGCCCACCAGGCCGAGCATGGCCTCGATGTCGTCGGCGCGGGGCCCGATGTGCCGGGCGGCGAAATGGGTCTGGCGGCTGGAGACCGGCGCGCCGGAGGCCGCCGGCGTCGCGGCGGGGCGTGGTGAACGCGCAGGAGGGGTAACGGTCGTCATCGCACTACCTCAAGGAAGCCAAGCGCTGAACGGACGGACGCCCCGGGCAGGCGCAGCCCGGGGCGTCATTGCAGAAGAACTGGATGCTGCCGGTCACTACTCGCCGATGTGCTTCCGGTAGGCGGCAGCATCGAGAAGCCCAGCCAGGGCGGACTTATCGGCCAGCCGCACCTTGGCCATCCAGCCCGCACCATACGGATCCCGGTTGACCACGGCGGGGTCGGCGTCGAGCGCTTCGTTGACCTCGACTACCTCGCCGGCCACCGGCATGAACAGCTCGGAGACAGCCTTGACCGCCTCAATGGTCCCGAAGGACTGGTGCGCCTCGAAGGTGTCGCCCACCTTGGGCAGGCTGACATAGACGATGTCGCCCAGCTCGCCCTGGGCGTAGTCGGTAATCCCGACCGTGACGACGGCGTCATCGCCGGTCGCCTGCACGAACTCGTGTTCCGCCGTGTACCGCAGCTGTTCGGGAACGTTGGACACAGGCACTCCCTTATCGTAGGCTGGCTGCGGTGAGAGGATAGATACCCGCCACCGTGAAATCAAGCGGGGTTGCGAAGCTTTTGCCACACCTCGTGGGCGGCGGCTTCGAGCTCCGCGAGCGACCCACCGTTCTCGATCACGAAATCGCTCTGCTGGCGCACCCTGCCGGCCTCGGCCTGGGCGTTGAGAAAACGCTCTGCCGAGTCGAGATCGAGCCCGCGCGGCCCCATCAGCCGCTGCAGCAACACCGCTCTCGGCGCATGCACCAGCACGACACGGTCAAAGCGATCAGCGGTGCCGGTCTCGAAGAGGAGGGGGATTTCGATGACGAGCGGAGCATCGGGCGTCTGGCCTCTCGCGCCGAGCGCTGAGCGCTGAGCGCTGAGCGCTTCGATTGCCTCGAAAACAGCGGGATGCACGATGGCATTGAGGTCCGCGCGGGCGTTCGGATCTGCCAGTATCAGCTCCCGCAGCGCTCGGCGGTCCAGGGTGCCGTCGGCCTGGAGCACGTCGCGACCGAATCGCCGGACGATGGCGTCGAAGACGGGCTCTCCCGGCTGCTGGAGCTCACGGGTGATGGCGTCCGCATCGATCCGCTCGGCGCCCCAGCTCTCAAACAGCCGGGCAACGGTGCTCTTGCCCGAGGCGATGTTGCCGGTGACGGCGACGCGCAGCCGCCGGGGAGCGTCAGGAGGCGTGCCGAGCCGCCGCGTTCAGGGCCAGGCTGCCCTGGTCCTCGTCCCGGAGGGGCACCTGGTGACAGCTGCGGCAGCGCGCTTCATAGCTTTCGCGACCGCCCACCATGATGGTCGGAGAGTCGTAGCGCGCGGGGCGTCCGTCGATCAGACGCTGGTTGCGGCAGGCCAGCTCACCGCAGCGCACGCAGATGGCCCGCAGCTTGTCCACCTGTTCGGCGACGCACATCAATGCACCCATGGGACCGAATGGCTCGCCCCGGAAATCAGTGTCGGTGCCCGCCAGGATGACCCGCTTGCCCTGATTGGCCAGTTCGGTCACCACATCCACCAGCCCCTCGTCCAGGAACTGGGCTTCGTCGATGGCCACGATGTCGGTATCGGGCCGCACCTGGCGAAAGATTTCCGCCGCGCTGTCCACCGGATTGGCGTCGAGCTCGCCTCCGCTGTGGCTGGAGACGCTGTAGAGTCCGGCATACCGGCTGTCGAGGTGGGACTTGAATACCTGCACCCGCCGCCGGGCAATAATGCCGCGACGCACGCGCCGGATGAGTTCCTCACTCTTGCCGCTGAACATGACACCGGCAATGACTTCAATCCATCCGGAGCGGGGCTGTTCGTGCATGGGCTGTCCTCGTGCGGGGGCCGGAGAGATTACGGCCAGCAGCGGCGGTGGTCAAGCGTGACGCGGTACAGCTTGCGGGAGGTGGAGCGGGCGTCGCATATTGACGCCCTCATTCCCCGAAACGGCAGCCAAGGAGCAGCTCGTGAACCGGCAGGATCTCATCGCCGCCGTCGCGAAGCGCGCCGACCTCACGCGAGCGCGCGCCACAGAACTGGTGGACCTGATCTTCGGGGATGACGGCGTGATTGCCGGCGAGCTTCGGCGCGGCGGCAAGGTGCAGATCAGTGGCTTTGGCCAGTTCGAGACCCGGTCACGCGCGGCCCGGAAAGGCCGCAATCCTGCCACCAACGAACCCATCACACTCAAGGCCACCACGGTGCCGGCATTTCGGCCGGGGAAAACACTGAAAGAGTTGGTAGGCAAGGGGAAGAGCAGGGGTTAGGGATCAGGGGTCAGGGCGAAAGGGCTGATGCTCGCCTCACGCCCCTGATCCCTGATCCCTGATCCCTAACCCCTAACCCCTCGTCCGCCCTCTATCCAACCGCGCCGCCACTTTCCGCCGCCGGATCATCACACCAGTGAGCCGCTCGGCGATCCGCTCGGCCTCGGTGGCCGGCAGCTGCACCAGCGAGAAGCTCTCCCGCATTTCGATCTTCC
>DASSOW010000331.1:0-2905 GCA_035700175.1 Gemmatimonadales bacterium
ACCTGATGCGCGGGGTCTCACCTCGGAGCATCAAGGAGACAATGGAGCCGCCGGTGGAGTACAGGTATCCCTTCATGGGGGAGAGGTGATCACGCCGATGGGCGAGATGGGCAGGATGGGCGAGATGGGCAGGTAACCTAGGGTTAGCTTCAGGCTGCCCATCCTGCCCATCCTGCCCATCTCGCCCATCCTGCCCATCGGCGTGATCACCTCTCCCGCATGAAGGGATACCTGTACTCCACCGGCGGCTCCATCGTCTCCTTGACGCTCCGCGGGGAGACCCAGCGCATCAGGTTGAGGATCGATCCGGCCTTGTCGTTGGTTCCGCTGGCCCGGCTGCCGCCAAAGGGCTGCTGGCCGACCACGGCACCGGTGGGCTTGTCGTTCACGTAGAAATTGCCGGCGGCGTACGTCAATGCCACGCGCGCCTCTTCCACGGCGGCACGATCCTGCGAGAACACCGATCCGGTGAGCGCGTAGGGACTGGTGGAGTCCACCAGCGCCAGCGTGTCCTTCCACTTCCGATCCGGGTACACGTGCACCGTGAGCACGGGGCCGAAGACTTCCTCACACATCAGGCGATACGAAGGATCGTCCGCCTCGACCAGCGTCGGCTCGATGAACCAGCCTTCGCTGTCATTGCTGCCACCACCGGCCAGGATGGTAACGCCCTCATCCTTCTGCGCCTGCTTGAGGTAGCCTGAGATCTTCTTGAACGCTTTCTGGTCGATCACCGCACCCATGAAGTTGCTGAAGTCGGCCACGTCACCCATGGTGATGGTTTCCATCAGCTCGAGCATGCGTTTCCGCGCCCTGCTCCAGAGCGACTTCGGGATATAAGCCCGCGACGCGGCGCTGCACTTCTGCCCCTGGTACTCGAAGGCCCCGCGCACCAATGCCACGCAGAGCGCATCCAGGTCAGCGCTCGGATGCGCCAGAACGAAATCCTTGCCTCCGGTCTCACCCACCAGCCGAGGATAGCCGCGATAACGTGCGATGTTCTCGCCGACGGTGCGGAAGAAGCTCTGGAAGACGGGCGTTGACCCGGTGAAGTGAATCCCGGCCAGGTCACGATGCCCCAGGAGCACGTCGGAAATTTCCGCAGCCGGCCCGGGCAGGAAGTTGATGACGCCGGGCGGGAGGCCGCATTCCACCAGCAGCTGGAAGAAGTGCCAGTTGCTGAGCATCGCCGTCGCCGCCGGCTTCCAGACCACCGTGTTGCCCAGGATCGCCGGCGCGGTGGGGAGATTGCCGCCAATCGCGGTGAAGTTGAATGGCGTGATGGCGTAGATGAAGCCTTCGAGCGGCCTGTACTCCATGCGGTTCCAGACCCCGCGCGAGCTGACCGGCTGCTCGGCGTAGAGCCGTTCGGCGAAGTGCACATTGAAGCGCAGGAAGTCGATCAGTTCACACGCGCTGTCAATCTCGGCCTGGAACGCGGTCTTGCTCTGGCCCAGCATCGTCGCGGCGTTCAGCACCGGCCGCCAGGCACCGGCCAGCCGGTCGGCCGCCTTCAGGAACACGGCCGCGCGATCCTCGAAGCGCCAGCTCGCCCATTCGCGCTGCGCCTCGACCGCCGCATCCACCGCTTCCTCGGCAAGCTTCCGGTCCGCCTGGTGCACCTGCGCCAGGACGTGGCTGTGCCGGTGGGGACTGGTGACCGGGTTGGTGTTCCGGCCGCGCCGCTCCTCGCCGTCAATTACCACGGGAATGTCGGCCACCTCGGCGCTCATGACGCGAAGGGCATTCTTGAGGGCATCACGCTCGGGGCTCCCCGGCGCGTAGCTGAGGACAGGTTCGTTATGCGGGGCGGGGATGTTGGCAGTGCCGGACATGGGGCTCGGAGTTGAGGGTTGAGCTGAGAGCTGAGAGCTGAGAGCGAAGCGTGGAAATATAGACGCGTGTCGCGAGTCCCGGGTCACGTGCTCGCCCTGCTCGCCCTGCCTACCTGTATCCCTCCACCCCTGTCGCCTTGAACGACGCAAAGATCATTGCTCCCGGCGCGAGGCCCAGCGCGCGCGCACCGGCCGCTGTCACCTCGGCGACGAGCGGCGGTGTGGTGTCGAGCGCGACGCGCAACCGTTCGCCATGCGGCGGCTCGGGCACGAGCTCACGCACGATGCCGTGAAAAACATTGCGAGCGCTTCCCTCTGGGGCCGAGCGCGAGAGCGTGATGCTGCTGGGTGGCACCACCGCGAACACGTCGCCTTCGCCGCCCGGGTCGACCACCGCAATCCGGCCACCGGCCACAGCCAGTTCGGCGAGCCCCGGCTCGGGACGCGCGGCGATCGAGCCACGAAAGAAGTTGGCGCCGAGGAAGGCAGCCACCGAAGGTGATCGCGGCCGGACCAGCAGCTCGTCGCTCCTGCCCTCCTGGATGATCCGTCCCTCCTCCATGACGGCAATCCTGCTCCCCAGCGCCAGCGCCTCGAGGGGATGGTGCGTCACCAGCAGGGTCAGTCCCCGCCGTTCGGCGATCACCGAGGCAAGCGTCGCTCGCAGTGCAGAGCGGCTCTCGGGATCCAGCGCGCTGAGCGGCTCGTCCAGCAGCAGCAGTTCCGGGTTGACGGCGAGTGCCCGCGCAAGCGCCACTCGCTGGCGCTCTCCGCCGGAAAGCCCGGTGACCGGGCGATCCGCGAGATGCCCGGCGCCACATTGGGCCAGGAGGTCACGGGTCTCGAGTCGCGAGTCACGCGGCCCGCGACCCGGGACTCGAGACCCGCGACCGAACTCCACATTGTCCCGCACACTGAGGTGCGGAAACAGCGCTGCCTCCTGCGGAACCCAGCCCACCGAGCGGCCTGCAGCCGGCACGTGGACGCCACGAGCGGTGTCGGTCCAGGTGGCCCCATTGACGGTGATGCATCCCTGTTGCGGGAGGTCGAGTCCGGCCAGGAGCCGCAAC
>DASSOW010000332.1:0-2168 GCA_035700175.1 Gemmatimonadales bacterium
GTCGCGGATCGAGGAGCGATAGGTCTTCGCTACCGTACGCAGCCGTTCCTCGACCTCCGCGTCGTCGAGGTGGAGGACCAGTGGCGGGTCGTCCACCACCCGCAAGTTGCCGCCTTCGGCGGAGACCATCTTCTCGAAGACCTGGAGGTGGTCGCGATGCGTGGCCTTCAGCAGGCCGCGCTGGAAATCCTTGCCCACCTTGCGCGGCGCAACCGCGGCGATGTCCGCCCCGGTGATCCGGTTGTACCAGGATGCGAGGTGGCCCATCGTGGCGAACTCGGCCATCCGCTCGCGATAGATACGAACGGCGGCGGCGGCAGCTTCGGCGCCGTCGGCCGCCTTGTGCCCGTTGGCGCGGCTGGCGACCATGACGCTGGCGGCCAGGCGCTTGAGATCCCATTCAAACGGGGCGGGCAGCGTTTCGTCAAAGTCATTGATGTCGAAGACCTGGTTGCGCTCCGGTGTCGCGAAGGACCCGAAGTTCGACAGGTGCGCGTCACCGCAGGCCTGCACCCGAAGGTCGGTCGTTGGGGTACCCGCCAGGTCGCGCGCCATGACGACGGCCGAGCCACGGTAAAAGGCGAACGGCGAGACCAGCATCCGACCGTAGCGGATGGGGACGAGATCCTGTTCGCGGGTCGTGTCCTGTTCCTGGAGCAGGTCGAGCGGATCCGGCCGGTCAGCCGGTGGCGACCAGTCGGCGTGGGCGGAGCGCTGCACCTGCTTCCGGAGCTGCTTGCCCTGGTCCATGCGCTCGGCAATCGAGGGCACCGGCGGCCTGGCCGCGGCTTTGGCACGCTGGGAGAACGGGGTCTCTGCTGTGGCAACCATCTCGCTACTCTCCGATCAATTCATCCGGCGGTACGGAGCCGTGAATGCTTTGGGTCTCCCGTCATCGCCCCCAACCGACGCCGCGGCGGCCGACCGCGTTCGCTACGCAATCAGACGCCCGGCTGAACTGCCGAGAGTCCGACGCCCTGGCGGTCGAACACTCCGGGTCACATTTGGTTTATCGAGGCCTGCGGCAACCCCGGAGGTGTTGCCTGACCATGAACGCAGTCTAGGCAGGGGAGGTCGCAACAGCATCGGCCCAACGGACGATTCCGCGGCAATGCCAATCACTGCAGCGTACCCACCAGCACGTTGTGTTCGGTACCGCCGACTGGGGTGACGCGGCGAACTGGATCCGGGCGTCGGCATAGCGCTGGGTGGGCGGGAGTCAGTCCGGATCGGGCGGGCGCGCCTCGTGCGGTGGCGGGTCGGCGGCGAGCACTGCCGTGATCTCCTCGTAGGCGCCTTCGATCCTGGCCCGCACATATGCCGCCCGGTTCACGCTGTTGATCTTCAGCATCCGTAAGGCAACCAGCGCCTGCTTCAACGTTTCGCGACTGACCACGCACATCTGATGGGGTTCGCTCGGCCGCATCTTCCCTCTCCTTCACATTCAATTTGGTTGGGGAAGATGAGTTTGTGATGAGCGCGCCTTGCCCGGGATACGGGATCGGGGTAGGGTGACACCGGGATGGGTCGCGCCGGGCAGTGCGCATTATCCGAACCTGCTGCAGGAGGACACCATGCTCTCCCGGACATTGCTGATGATCATGGCGCTCGCGCTCGGCCTGATGGCGCTGCGTGGCGTCACCGCCCAATCGACGCCGGTGCCCGGTCAGGCCGGCTGCACCGTCGAGCCGCGCACGGACGAGGAGATCGCCCAGGTCAAGGCCACCCCGGTTGCCGCCACACCGGCCGCGGCGACCCCGCGCGCGACCAAGCCCGCCGATGAGCAGACCATTGCCGAGATTCAGCGCGTGGTCGACATGGCCGAGGCCTGCGCCGCTGCGGGCGATTACAACCGGCTGGCCGCGCTCTACTCCGACGACGCGATCCGGGCTGGCGTCCTCGATGCGGCCGAGCAGCCGATCGAGCCCGGTACGCCGCCCGCGACGCCAGCCACCTCACCACCACCCAGCAAATACGGCCCGCCGGTCGTCAGCGATGCGCACTGGATCGACGAGACGCATGTGATCGCCGAGATCGAGCGCGGCCCGTCCATCCGCGAGCAGCGCTTCGTGCATGAGGACGATCGCTGGCTGATCGACTCGAACGAGGTCGTCACCGGCGAGGTCGTCGAGGACAGCAGCACCCCGAACGAGGCCGCCGCGCTGCCG
>DASSOW010000333.1:0-3273 GCA_035700175.1 Gemmatimonadales bacterium
TGTCGCCTGCGGCGACACGATACCGAAGGAGCTTTCCCGTCTTGCGATTTCGCCACACACAATTTCGCCCGAAGGGCGAAACGTGCCGAGCAGCGACATTAGTCGCGTCCGGCGCGGTGAATCACCAGGGGTGAGCCCTCATGGATTCCCCGTCATCCCCGCGAAAGCGGGGAGTTCGCGGGAATGACGGACGGGCGAGCTCCTGCTCGTCCCGCTCGCCCTGCCTACCTGCTCGCCCACCTGTCATTCTCCCTATCCCCATCCGGCAACTTCTTCTCCGGATCCGCCACCACGCTCGTGACCCGGCTCTTGCTCGCCACGTAGACTGACACATACGGCCCGTCCTGCCAGGCCTCGACCGGTACGTTCACGGTGATTGCGGGGCCGCCGGCCTGCTCCACCCGGAGCGTGGTCGGAAACGCCATCCGGTCCAGGTTGGCGAGCGAGACCATTGATCCCTTGGCCGGGTCGCCGTCCACCGGCTTTACGCCGGTGACCGCCAGGTCATAGCCCCAGTTGTTGGCGTACCATTCCTTCCAGAACCAGCCGAGGTCTTCGCCGGCGGCGTCCTCCATGGTGCGGAAGAAGTCGAGCGGCTGGGGATGGCGGAAGGCCCAGCGTCGGGTGTACTCGCGGAAGGCGTAGTCAAAGCGCCTGGGCCCCAGGATCACGTCGCGCAGGAGCACCATCCCGAACGCCGCCTTGTAATACTCCACCGGATGCCGGTATCGCTCCGACACCGCGTCGGCATACATCAGCAGGCTCGGCGCCGCCGAGTCGGCGAGCAGCGGAACGATCTCGTCGGCCGGGTTGCCGCCCTTGGGCGCGTACTCGCCGTCCCGCTTGGGCGCGAACTCGCCATTGTTGAACGCCTCCTGCGCCAGGATGTCGGCAAAGGTGTTGAACCCCTCGTCCATGAAGGCCCAGCGCCGCTCGTCGCTCCCCACGATCATCGGGTACCACGAGTGACCGAACTCGTGCACCGTCACCGCCATGAAGCTCTTTCCGCTCCAGTGGTAGTCGTCGAACACCAGCGCCGGATACTCCATGCCGCCCACCGGCCCGCCCACGCTGATCGCAGTGGGCCAGGGGAAGGGATACCACGACTTCGAGAAGGTCTCGATGGTGTACTTGGTGTACTCGGTTGAGCGGCTCCAGAGGGTGTCGCCCACGGCTTCCACCGGATAGACCGACATGGCGAGCGCGGTCTTTCCTTCGGGGAGGTTGATGCGCGCGGCATCCCACACGAACGCCGGCGACGCCGACCACGCCACATCGCGAGTGTTTTCCATCTTGTAATGCCACTTGGTGCGGCCGGAGCGCCCGGGGCGGGTCGTCGCCTTCCCCACTTCCGACGGCGCAATGATGGGCAGGGTCTTGTCGCTCTGGCGTGCCCGCTCGAGCCGCGTGCGCTCTTCCGCGGTCAGCACTTCATTGGCATTGAGCAGGGTGCCCGGCCCGATGACCAGGAAGTTCCACGGCACGTCGATGGTGTAGTCGATGTCGCCGTAGTCGAGGTAGAACTCGCCGGAGCCCAGGAAGGGGAGCACGTTCCAGCCCCGGATATCGTCGTACACCGCCATGCGCGGGAACCACTGGGCAATGTCGTAGATCGGCTGACCGCCCTCGGTCATGTCCCATCCGGTGCGCTGCTCGCCACCACGAGGCACCTCGTAGCGATACTCGATATCCAGCGTCGCCACGCCGCCCCTGGGTGGGAGCGCTTTCGCGAGCCGCACCTGCATCCGGGTGTCGGTGACCACGGTGTCGGATTCGACCGGCTGCCCGTTGACGGCCGCCTTCACCGACCGGATCTGGTAGCCCTGTGTGACACTGCTGGGCGGGGACGTGATGCTGCCGCGGGAATCGACCCGGGTCAGGTTCTGGTCCAGCTGCAGCCAGAGGAACCGGAGCGAGTCGGGGCTCTCGTTGGTGTAGGTGATGACGACGTGGCCCTCGATGGCGTGGGCCTGGTCGTCGAGCCGGGCATCGATGGTGTAGTCGGCGCGGTTCTGCCAGTACTCCGGCCCCGGCGAGCCATCGGCGCTCCGGTACGGCGTCGCCGGCTGGGTCATGAAGAGCGGGTCGAACACCACTCGCGCGTCATAGCGCGAGGATGGATTCGACTGGGCGGAAAGCTGCATGGGGACTGAGAGCACGGGGAGGACGAGGAGCGAAAGACAGGCGGCAATTGTGCTGGCGCGCGAACGGGACATGCGCGGATGGCCTCGGGTTCGGGACGGGGGCTTGGAAGATAAGGCGGATGCGCTGTCGGGATGGGCAGGATGGGCGGGATGGGCAGGTGGGTCGAGAGTCGAGGGTCACCCGACGTTGTCACCCTGAGGGAGCGTAGCGACCGAAGGGGCCGACGCCGGGCGGCACTCCGCCCCTTCGCTCGCGCCGCTCGCTCAGGGTGACAACCAGCCCATCCCGCCCATCTCGCCCATTCCTTCGCTGCGCTCAGGACAAGCCCGCCCATCCTCTCACCCTACCGCCCTCCTCAAGAACCCCCTCCCCAACGGCCCCAGCCACAGCAAGCGGAACAGCCGCTCGTTGAGCTGCGGCCGGAACGGGCTCCGGGCCAGCAGCACGAGGCTCACGCCCAGCAGGCAGAGCCCGCTGATCGCGATGGTCACGTTGAGCGCCGAGACGTGGTACTGGCCCGGCGCCACCTTCACTCGGCCCCGGAGCGCGAACGCCATCAGCGCAAGCGCGATGGGGATCTGGATCAGCGCCCGGCGCACCGTTCTCTTCCGGCGGCGCACGGTCGCCGGGTCGGCGCGGAGCCGGCGGCGATGCTCTTCGTGCTCATTCAGCACGCCGCGGAACCCCTTGAGCACATCATCCGCCGAAAAGCCGAAGGTGCCCAGCCGCCTGGCGGTGAAATAGTTCTCCACGAATCGAGTGACGGCCACCGCCAGGATCATCACCACCGGCAGCGAGATGTTGAGGTTGCCGAACTGCTTGGCGTTCTGGAGGATGAGCCATGACATCAGCAGCAGGAAGAAGATGATGAGCCCGAGCGACTGCAGCTCCTGGGCAAACATCCGGATCGGCACCGGGATCTCCGCCGGCGCGAGCTGCGCCGCGTCAATGGCCTCCACCAGCGCCTCGGCGCCCTGGAACCGCTCCTCCGGCTGCTTGGCAACACAGCGGTCAATCGCGGCACCCAGAGCGTCGGGGATGTCGTCGCGCAGCGTTGCGGCTGGCGGCGGAAGCTGGGTGAGCTGCTTCGTGATGATCTGGGCCACGGAGCTGCCGGTAATTGGCGCG
>DASSOW010000334.1:0-3919 GCA_035700175.1 Gemmatimonadales bacterium
GGGTTCGGCCCGTCGCACCGGCTGGCAGTACCGCTCGCCCAGCACCCGCAGCTGGCTCAATTCCTCGTCGGTCAGCTCCTCATACCGGTCCGTGAGATACCCCATGGTATCGTCGAACCAGTCCTTCTGGTGCTCCGGCAGGGCGTCGATGACGCCGCAGCGGAGAATGTGGCTGAACAGCTCGTCCCGTGCCTGCTCGAATACGGAGGGGGACGCCGAGGGCATTGCACGTCGGTTCTTCTTCTTGCTCATGCACCATCCTTGTTGGAATCTGATTTTGAGGCCGCAATATAGTGAGGTTGCACCATTTGGTGCAAACGAACGAAAATCGGCGTTTTCCGGTCGTTCCGGTTAGATTTGCTGCCCATCAGGCGGCAGAATCATGACCGAGCACGACGAAATCTACGGCAAGGACCGGGCCGAACGGCTGAAGGAGCTGTTGCGCGAAATCGCGCAGCGGATCTCTGAACTTGATGCCAACAACGCGCTCCTCGGCGCGGTTCCCGAGCTGATCGGTCGGCTGGGTGAACTGCGGAGCGAGCTGTTCCATTATGAAGTTCGCCAGACCTACGATACGCCGGAGACCGCGGAAAACCGGCGGATCGTGGAAGACGCTCAGCGTGATCCCGACTTCCTGAACGATGATCCGGAGGATGACGAACCATGGCGGCAGCGCCCAGCGGAATGAAGGGCTTCTATGTGACCCTCGGGGTGGTGGCGGTGGCGGGACTCGCCTTTCTCGGCTGGCAGCTGTCGAAAAAGCGGAACATCAGCATTCCTGCCAATGTCGTGGTGCTGCCGGCCGATACGGCCGGCTTCCGGGGGTACCTGCTGGGATCCGACTCCGCCCCGGTGGAGATCACCGAGTACGCCGACTACGAATGCCCTTTCTGCGCCGATTTCGACATCGTCACCTTTCCTGATGTCAGGACCCGGCTGATCGAGACCGGGCTGGTCCGCTGGCGGTATCGCGACATGCCGTTGCAGATGCATCCGTTCGCGCGGGTAGCCGCGCACGCGGCTGCCTGTGCGGATGAACAGGGGAAATTCTGGCCCATGCACACGTTGCTGTACCAGGGCCAGACGGACTGGGCCCGGGGCGGCGCCGCCGGGCATTTCGAGAAATATGCTGAACTGGCTGGGCTGGACGTTGACAAGTACAAGGACTGCATGACTTCGGCGCGATACGCGGGCCGGATCGAGGCCAGCTACCAGGAAGCCGTGGCGCTGGGCGTGAACTCCACGCCTACTTTTCTCATCGCAGGCCGGCTCTACGAGCCCTTGAGCTACGACCAGTTCAAGCACCTCGTCGACTCGCTGATCGCCGTCAAGCGGGCGCAATGAAATACCGCATGGCTGCGGCCGTGCTGGCGCTCGCCGGGGTGATCCTGGCCGCCTACCTCTACCTCTTCAAGCTTGGCCTCATCGGCACGCTGGCTTGTGGCACCGGCAGCTGCGAGACGGTCCAGCTCTCCCGCTGGAGCCGGTTCCTTGGCGTGGAGGTGTCGCTGATCGGGCTGCTGGGCTATGTGGCGCTGCTGGTTGTCGCCGTCATCGCCACGAAGCCGGCGCTCGAGCTGGTGCGGTGGCCCAGTCGCTGGCTGGCGGTGCTCTCCGGCATCGGCACGCTGTTCGCTGTCTACCTGACCGCGCTCGAGCTCTTTGTCATCCACGCCATCTGCCGCTGGTGCGTGGGGTCTGCCGTCATCATCACCCTGATATTCATCGCCTCCCTGCTTGACCTTCGGCGGCTGCGGGGCGCCAGCGGGTGAGCGTTTCGGCAAGCCACGAGAAGGAACATCCCACCGGGAAGGTGCTGGCCGGCCTCTCCCTCGGCGCGATCGGCGTCGTGTATGGCGACATCGGCACCAGCCCGCTCTACGCCATCCAGCAGGCATTCACAGGTCACCACAGTGTGGCCCCGACGCCCGCCAACATCCTGGGCGTGCTCTCACTGGTCTTCTGGGCCCTGACGTTCGTCATTTCGTTCAAGTACATCGGTTTCGTCATGCGGGCCGACAACCGGGGCGAGGGAGGCGTGCTGGCGCTGCTGGCGCTGGTGCGACCGCGGGGCGGCCGGGCAACAGGACACTGGCTGCTGGTCGGCGTGGGGCTGTTCGGCGCGGCGCTGCTCTACGGCGATGGCATCATTACGCCGGCAATCACCGTGCTCAGTGCGGTCGAGGGGCTGAGCGAGTCGCCGGCGCTGGAACATCTCGTCATTCCCATTGCCATCATCATCCTGACCGGGCTGTTCTGGATGCAGAAGCACGGGACCGCGCTGATCGGCAAGGTATTCGGTCCCATCATGGTGACCTGGTTCGTCTGCATCGCCGCGCTGGGTCTGCACGGCGTGCTGATGCACCCGGCGGTGCTCGCCGCGATCAACCCGTGGCACGCGATCGACCTCTTCATTCGCGACAAGGTGGCCGGATTCCTAGTGCTGAGCGCCGTCGTGCTCGTGGTGACGGGTGGCGAGGCGCTGTACGCCGACATGGGGCACTTCGGCAAGCGCCCCATCCGGGTGGCATGGTTTGCGGTCTGCCTCCCGGCGCTCCTGCTCAATTATTTCGGGCAGGCGGCGCTGCTGCTGGAACAGCCGGCCGCCGCCGTGAATCCGTTCTACCAGCTGGTGCCCGACTGGTTTCACTATCCGATGGTGGTCATCGCCACGCTGGCCGCGATCGTGGCGTCCCAGGCCCTGATCTCGGGCGCCTTTTCGCTGACGCGGCAGGCGGTCCAGCTGGGCTACAGCCCGCGCGTGACCATCGTGCATACGTCCAGCAGCGAGATGGGGCAGATCTACATCCCCGAGATCAACACGGCGCTGGGCGTCGCGTGCATCCTGCTGGTGCTGGGCTTCCAGAATTCGACCAACCTGGCGGCGGCCTACGGGGTGGCGGTGAACGGGACAATGATCATCACCAGTCTCCTCTTCCACCGTGTGGCGCGGGACCATTGGCACTGGGGCTTCTGGCAGGCGGCGCTGCTGACCGGGCTCTTTCTCGCGGTGGACCTTGCCTTTTTCGGGGCCAACCTGGTCAAGATCCCCGACGGCGGCTGGTTCCCGCTGATGGTAGCCGGCATCGCGTACATCCTGATGACCACGTGGAAGCGCGGCCGGGACAAGCTGGCCGACATCGTCCAGCAGAACAGCCTGCCGCTCTCGCTCTTCCTCCAGGATATCGAGCGGCGGAAGCCGGTCCGGGTCCCCGGCATCGCGGTCTTCATGACCAGCGCCACCGGTGTGGCGCCGCCGGTACTGCTGCATCACCTCAAGCACAACAAGGTGCTGCACGAGCGGGTGATCCTGATGTCGGTGATCACCGAGGAAGTGCCGGTCGTGTGGGACAAGGACCGGATCGAGAGCCGGGACCTTGGCGCAGGGTTCTATCAGGTGATTGTCCGTACCGGCTTCATGGAGACGCCCAACGTGCCCGCCGTCTTGCGCCGGCTCGATGACGGCGACATCAAGGGCTCACCGGGGCTGGTAAGCATCATGCAGACGTCGTTCTTCCTTGGGCGGGAGACGCTGATCGCCACCCACTACAAGCGTGGCGCGAGTGGTCCCGCGGGCGAGCACTGGATGACCTACTGGAGGAAGAAGCTCTTCGTGGTGATGACCCGCAACGCCCGCTCCGCCACCGCTTTCTTCGGCCTGCCGCCAAACCGGGTGGTGGAGCTGGGGGCGCAGATCCAGATCTAGTAGGGGCCCGGCAAGCCGGGCCCCTACTCCTCGTACTGCTCCTTCAACCGTGCCACCACCGCCGGATCGGCCAGGGTCGTCGTGTCGCCCAGGGCTCGGCCCTCGGCGATGTCCTTGAGCAGCCGGCGCATGATCTTCCCGCTCCGGGTCTTGGGAAGGTCGGCGGTGAAGATCACGTCATCGGGCTTGGCGATGGCGCCGATCTTGGTCGCC
>DASSOW010000335.1:0-6886 GCA_035700175.1 Gemmatimonadales bacterium
TGTCCAGCGGGTCGGGAGGCTGCACGTCGTAGTGGCCATAGACCAGGACGGTCGGCTGGCCCGGGGCACCCAGCCATTCGCCATAGACCACCGGATTTCCGGCGGTGGTCACCATGCGAACCGCTATCGGTCCCGCGGCCCTGAGGCGCGCGGCCACCCATTCGCCCGCCATCCGGACATCGGCGGCGTGTGCGGGGTCGGTGCTCACGCTCGGGATGGATGCAAACGCGACCAGGTCGGAGAGCACACGATCGTGCCCCTCCGCCAGCCGTGCGAGCACCCGTTCATGCGGAATCATTTGCCGCCGTCGATGGCCAGGACCTGGCCGGTGATCCAGCCGGCATACTCCGATGCGAAGTAGAGAACACCCCACGCGATGTCCTCCGGGGTGCCGAGTTTCCGGAGCGCGATGCTCTCCACCAGCGCACGCTGGCGTGCTTCGCCGTAGGACTGCCACTGCCGCTCGGTGGTCGGGTTGGAGCGCACGAACCCCGGTGCAATGTTGTTGACCGTGATGCCCCACGGGCCCAGCTCGTGGGCCAGTTGCCGGGTCAGGCCAATTTGCGCCGCCTTGGCGGAGGCGTAGGCCTGGATGCCGGTGAGGCTGATGCCGAGCCCGGCACCGCTGGAGATGTTGATCACGCGGCCCCAGCGCATCGCCTTCATGCGGGGTGCCACCGCCTGGGTGCAGTAGAACGCCCCCGTCACGTTCACGTCGAAGATGGCCTGCCATTGTTCGGGCGTGACTTCCTCGAGCGGCTGTCCCACCTGGCCCAGCACGCCGCCGGCGTCATTCACCAGGATGTGCACGTCACCCGCTTCGGCGACGCACCCCTCAACGGCGTCCTTGTCACGCACATCCAGCGTGCGCGCGGTGCACCTGCCGCCGGCCGCCCGGCACAGCTGCTCGGTCTCGCGCAATTCGTCTGCGATGACGTCGCATGCCCAGACGATTGCGCCTCGCTCGGCGAAGGCGAGGGCGATCGCGCGGCCGAAGCCGTGCGCGGCGCCGGTCACCAGTGCCGTACGGCCGGCGAAGCCGATGTTCACACGGCGACCTCGCCCGCGAGCGCATTCAGGGTCTCGAGCGACATCGGACGCACGCCGCGCTCGACCTGGTGAATCAGTTCGACGACCCGCGCCGTGAGCGGCGTCGGCACGCCGGCATCCCGGCCCAGCTGCACGATGATGCCGAGCTGGGCGTCCACTTCGGTGGGCCGCTTGCGCACCGCGAGGTCACGCCAGATGCCGCTGTGGGTCTTGGCTGAGGTGCGATTGTGGGCGACGAGCGCCTCCAGCGAATGGTCGGCCGCGCCCGCCGGCGCGGTGGGGAGGTACGCCGCGGGGTCAAACCCGTCGAACGACTCGGGTGTGATCCCAAGCGCCGCCGCGACGGCAAGAATCTCACGGGCCAGGGCCACGTAGAGATCGCGGTGTTCGGGGCGGGCCAGGCCGTCGGCGATCGAGTCGCCGCTCAGTGCGTTGGCGAACAGCATGGCGCCGTAGGCCTCCTTGCCCCAGAGGTAACCCCACAGGTTCTCCGTGGCCTCTGCCCGCGGCTCGAACTCCTGCCACACATCGCGAATCGAGATGACTCGCGGCGTGACTCGCGCCGGACCGAAGACCTCGCCGACCCGCACGGTGCCGCGGCCGCCGAAGTGAATCACTCCGGGCTCGAGGTAGTCCGCCCCGAAATTGACGAACGCGCCCACGGTGCGCGACTCACCCACGATCGGGGCGATGGTGAGCTCATTGAGACCGTTCTGCGCCGAGATCACGCAGCCGCTTGGCGAGAGGTGGGGGAGGAGTGCCTGGGTGGCGGCCTCGGTGTGCTGGGCCTTGGTCGACAGGATGATGGTATCCCAGTCGCCCTGCACCGTGCCCGGCGTGAAGGCCGGTGCGCGCACGGTGAATTCCGCGGCCGGCCCGGTCACCCTGAGCCCGGCGCGGTTGATAGCGTCGACGTGCTCGTCTACGGTGTCCACGAAGGTGATCTCGTGACCCGCGCGGGCGAGATAGGCGCCCAGGGTGCCGCCGATCGCGCCCGCACCCCAGACCAGGCACCGCGCCGGTGCCGTCATGCCGCCGGCGTGCCCCAGCCGCCCTGCAGCAGGTCGCGCGTCTCTTCCACGGCCACGCGCCAGATGGCCAGCACATCTTCATCCGGCCGCTGGTACAGCCCGCCGAAGTTGCCGTCACCCAGCAAGCCGCGCAGGGCGACCGGGTCGAGGGCGCGCACCTGCGCCATCTCTACCATGGGCCGCTGGGACTGGGGCAGTGCAACGCCCTCGAGGCGGGTCCAGGGAAAGTTCTCCATCCACGACCCATGCGACGCAACCGGATCGATCGCCTGCACCCTGGCCCAGGTCTTCGGCGCGTTCCACCAGTTGTGGAAAATCACCTTGCAGCCGGCATGATCGGCGGCCCATTCCTGCGCCAGCTGGGCGGCTGCGCCGTTGCCGCCGTGTCCATTGCAGATCAGGATGCGCCGGAAGCCACTGTGCGCCATGCTGTCGAGGATGTCGCGCACCACTTCGAGGTGGGTCGAGACGCGTAGCGAGATCGAGCCCGGAAACTCGCGGAAGTACGGCGTGACGCCGTACGCGAATACCGGAAAGACGGGAATCCCGAGCGGCTCGGCGGCCTCCACGGCCAGGCGCTCCGGGAGAATGGCATCGACTGTCAGGCGGAGGTAGCTGTGCTGTTCGGTACTTCCAAGCGGCAGGACGGCCCGGTCGTCGCGCTTGAGGTAGGCGTCGACCTGCATCCAGTTCATGTCGCCAATGCGCACGCGCCGGTCCGGGGCATGAAAAAAGGGGGGTGGAAGGAACTTACGGCCGATGGGGAGTCTCGTCCAATCGGCCCGGTGCCGGAATGCGGCCGGCGTCAGCTACGGTCGGTCGGCCCGCCGCGCTTCCGTTCCATGGGATTCTCCCGTGCCATCTGCGGTCCCAGCTGCTCGGCAAGCCCCAGGAGAATCCCCTCGGGGCCCCGGATGTAGCAGAGGCGATACACATTTTCGTAATTGACGACTTCATCAACGACCGTCGCGCCCAGCGTGCTGAGCCGGGCCAGCGTGTCGTCGAGGTTGTCAACGGCAAACATTACGCGCAGGTATCCCAGCGCGTTGACCGGGGCCGTCCGGTGATCGGAGGCGATGGCCGGGGCATCGAACCGGGAGAGTTCGAGGCGGCTATGGCCGTCGGGTGTGCGCATCATGGCGATCTCGACCCGCTGGCCGCGCACACCGGTGACTCGGCCGGCCCAGTCGCCTTCGATGGGCATGCGACCCTCGAGAGTGAGGCCCAGCTCGAGAAAAAACGCCACCGCGGCGTCGAGGTCTTCCACCACGATGCCGACATTGTCCATGCGAGTTACTGTCATGCTGCCTCTCCTTCACGGCCTCGGAGCAATGCGCTTTAGGACGTCGCTCGCATTGGTATTGGCCGGGTTGAGCTCGAGTGACTTGCGGTAGCTGGCAACGGCGCGCGTGGTGTCGCCGAGGGCCAGTTGTGCTTGCCCCATGCTGTCGTACACGTTCGCCGAACGTGGGAACGCGCGCACGTTGAGCGCGAAGACCTCGACCGATTGCGACAGGGCGCCCCGCGAGAGGAAAAAGTAGCCGAGCTGGTTCATCTCCTGTTCGGAGAGCGCGAACGTGGCGGTGTCGGCGCGCATGGCGTCGAATTCCCGTGTGACGGCGGTCGCGGGGCGTCCCGCCTTCAGCGAGGTGGCAATCGCCTCAGCGACAGATCGCTTCGGCATCGCGAACGGTCGCCCGTCCAGTATACGTCCGATTGCGACGGCGAAGTCGTCGAAGCGCCAGACCAGGTCGCGGGTATTGGAGAGAAGAATGATGGTGCGTCGAGCGTCCGGAATCCGGACCATCAGCGCCTGGAAACCGGGAAGCCCGCCGGTGGTGCGGAGCACGCGGCGCGTTCTCCCATTCGGAAGCGTGTCCTCGCCGGTCTTCCAGCCATAGGCGGTGGCGACGCCGCGCACCGCAAAGAGGCGCGCCTTGGACTGCTCGTTGACCAGCGTGTCGCCGTAGAGCGCCTGGTCGAACCGGTAGAGGTCGCGCAGGGTGGAGTAGAGGCCGCCCGCCGGCGTCGCGCCGATGTGGGGCGCATTGGTGTAGCCGTCAAAGCTCTGTGCGTACCCCGCCGCGCGTTGCGGAACGAGTGGGGCCAGGTAACTGACGCCCGTTTCTGTCATCCCGGCGCGATCAAGCACACGCTCACGCAGCGCCCGCCAGTACGGTTCTCCCGCGACCTGCGCGATGATGGCGCCCAGCACCGCGTAGGCATCGCTGCTGTAGCCGAAGTTCATGCCAGGCTCGAACTGCAGGGGCCGGCGCGCGATCAGCTTCACAAGCGAGTCGTTCGAGAACATGTCCGCGTTGATCGCCGCGACGACCTCCGCCCCCGGGCTCGGCTCATCGAAGGCAATGTCTCCCGGAATACCGGACGTGTGGTTGAGCAGCTGCTCGACGGTGATCCGGCTTCCGCTCTCGGAGGGATACCAGGGCAGGTAGTCGGAAATCTTCCTGTCGAGACGCAGCTTCCCCTCCTGCACCAGCTGCATGGCCAGGATCGCGGTCATGGGCTTGGTCATCGAGGCAATCTCGAAGCGCGTCCGGGTCGTGTTCGGGGCCTTCAGCTCCATGTTGGCGAGGCCAAAGGCATGCTCGTACACGATGTGTCCGCCGTCCGACACGAGGACGGCGCCGTTGAACTGCCCGTACTCGGCGGCGCGGGTCATCAGGCGATTGATGGTGGCCGCCGCAGGGCTTTGCGGCAGCGCCGCGGACGGGAGCGCAGCGAGTGCGAGTGTCGCGGCAGTCAGGCCTGGAAACGGTGTGCTGAAGCCCATTGGTCGAGATCCCCAGCGGAATGTCCGCCTTCAGGCGGCGCGGACGATGAGCCCGATGATCACGCCGCCAACTGCGCCCATGCCGAGGATTGGCGCCCAGGCCTTGGTGACAATGGCTGAAGGCAGGCTGAGCAGTAGACCGAAGAAGAGGCCTGCCAGCCATCCGGGCCAGCTCACGCCGGCCACAGCGATGACAAACCCGATGGCGAACCGATCCACGAAGGCGGCGGTCAGTGCGGTGCGCTTGTCCGGGAAGGCCAGCGGGATCATGGTGGCGACGCTGACCAGCCCGAAGGCCAGTCCGCAGAGCACTCCGAGTGCCTCACGCGACATTGCCACGCTCCTGAAGGGGCTGCCTAACGATACTGCTCTTCAGCGGTGACGCGAGCCACCAGCCGTCAGTGGAGGCGCCAGCGGAGCAATTCGCCGAACCAGCGGAGCAGTTCGCCCAGGATGAAGCCGAGTGGGTAGACCAGGGAAAGCAGGTAGAGCTGTGCCAGGAGGGCCCACCCGGCGCGCCCGCGGGAGCGAAGCGCATACCAGGGCAGGGTCAGTGGCCAGGCGAGGTAGAAGAGCAGGCCGGCATCAAACGCCCCGATCACGCGCCGCTGCCTGTTGTCCGCCGTGAGCCACCAGGCGACGCTGATGAGCGGTCCCCAGCTGAGCAGCAGGTTCATCGCTGGCGAGGGCAGGAGCCGCAGGGCACCGTATCCGATGGCGAACACCGCAAAGATCGCGCTGGCCCTGTAGAGAGTTCTCAGCGGAACTTCGCGTGGGGACATCGCTTCCTCCTGGGCGAACGGGATAGCCAACTCCAATCAGCCAACGGCGTCTGGGAGCCGGTATCGCAGGCGCAGGAGCCCGTTGGGATACCGCTCCACATCCTCAAGGGCGAGCCGAGTCATCACGGCGCCCGGCTCGACGAGCGGAGTGCCACCGCCGAGCAGGACCGGCACGACCACGATCTCGATGACGTCCACCGCTTTGGCCTCGAGCAGGCTCCGGAACAGGCTGGCACCGCCGAACAGCCAGATCTGCCGTCCCGGCGCGGCCCGAAGCGCCGCCACGCGGGCGCCGGCATCGTCGCTCACGACGGTGACCCCGGGATGCTGCTCGGGCTGCAGTGTTCGCGAAAACACGTGGACCTGCCAACCCTTCGGCCAGGCCGGCGCTCCCGGCTGGCGTGTGAGTTCATAGGTGCGCCGGCCCAGGAGCACCGTATCCACGGAATCGTAGAGCGTCGCGAAATTGATCGTGGGATCGTGGACGATCCAGTCCACCTCGCCGTTTGGCCCGGCGATGTACCCGTCGAGGCTTGCCGCTACCCGATAGAGCACGTCACGCATCTGGCTTCCGGAGGCGCTCGTCACACTGTGCCCACGCTTCCGGCCAGCTGCGTGGCGGCATGGCTCACCAGGTGTGTCACGGCATGGGCGATCATGGCCGATTCAAGGCCGCGCCGGTAGTACAGCCAGCCGAAGAGCAGACCAAACGCGGCATTCACGCCCACGACGAAGAATACGACCGCTCCAGTCAGCGAGCCAACCAGGTACGACGCCACCGGAAGGTGTCCGACGCCGAAGAGCAACGCACTCGTGACGATGCCGAGCCAGACCAGCCCCGGTCGCACCGCCCCGCGCTTTCCCTGGATGAATCGCCATGCCAGCCAGGTGAAGACCGTCATCAGGCCCCAGCGCAGCAGCACCTCTTCCGTGATGCCACCATAGAGCATACGGGCGTAAAGCGGCGGCGTGAACTGAGCCTGCATGCCGGCAATCGCAGGGGGCGACAGCCGGAGGGATGAAAACAGCAGGATGCCCGCGGCCACGCCGCCAATGGTTCCCGGAAGGATCTGGGGCTTGAGAGCGGGCACGATGGGTCGATGTGATGCAGCCGCTTCGAAAGCCGGTGCGTGCAGCCCGAGCGCCGGCGCGAGTGCCGTGCCGCCCCAGACGGCCAGCGCCACGATGACGGCACTCTGGAAGACACTCGCCAGCATGATGAGCCAGAGCGG
>DASSOW010000336.1:0-2336 GCA_035700175.1 Gemmatimonadales bacterium
CGGCAGCGCGCCCCAGACGCTCAGGAGATAATTCCAGTCATGCTCGCCGCCGCCTACCAGCGGCAGTTCCATGGCGCGGGCATCCGCCACGTAGCGCGCGATGTTGAGGCAGTTCTGTCCCATCCACCAGAGCGGCACGCTGGCCGAGTAGCGGTCGCCTCGGCGCCAGAAGTAGATCACGAACGCCAGCGGGACGATCAGCTGGAAGAGTGTACCGCCCAGCGCGGTGATGACTTCGCCGCCAAAGGCGAAGACCAGGTGGCCGGTCTCATGAATCGGCAGGTTGATGAAATCGGGAAGATGCCAGCGGTCCCATGTGGCGAGGCACCAGAGGCCGTAGATGAGGAGCGCCAGCGGAAGCGTCTGCCGCCAGGAGCGGAGGGTCATGAGTTGCGGGTCACGGGTCGCGGGTCACGAGTCGCGGGTCACGAGTCACGAGTCACGAGTCAGCCCGCCTTCCCGTCCTCCCGTCTCCCCCTGCCACACATGCCGCCGCTGGTGCGCCAGGAGGATCAGGAACGCCGCGTACACGTTGTACCGGATCAGGCGGTTGAAGGGCGACGGCACCGTGGGCCGGTTGAGGTCGCGATCGCCGTAAAGGCGAAGCAGGTCTTTCAGCTTCTCCTGCGACTGCGCGAACTCCGCCAGCACGTCGCCATCGGTGCTGGCCGGTGGGGGCACAAACGCCGGCGAGGTCTTCATGCGGCGACGGACGGGCGGTTCCAGCCACCGCGCCAGCTTCCCGCCCAGGAACGATGGTCGCAACGCGCGTCCGGCGGAGGCCGGCGCTCGGGCCATGGCGGCCTCAAGCTCCGGCAACATCGCCGCCGTCGTCATGGTGAGATGCACAATGCATTCGGCGACCGACCACCGGCCCGGCGCCGGCCGCCGCCGGAGATCCTCAGCGGACATCCCGCCAAAGGAACCGGAGATCCGATCGGTGACGTCGGTGAGCTGCTGCTGGAGCTCGGCGACTTGTGTGGGCATGAGGGCCAGGGGCAAGGGGTTAGGGGCTAGGGGCTAGGGGCGCCGAAGATGGTGCGGGAAGGAATTCTGGCCGTTCGAGCCAGAGTGCGCAATCGGGCCGGTGATGCACCCGAAGCCGAAATCACTGCGCCGGCTCGGTGGCGGATCGAAGGCCGGTCAGGCAGCCGGAGAGGCCATACGCCGGTGTCATGTCGTGCCATGGCGGAGGCGTCGCGTCCGCCAGCGTGTCCCGCTCCACTCCCGGTACGACGACGAACGCCACCCAGCGGCCGCTCCGTGCCACTTCGCGCAGCGGCAAGTGCGGCTGCCCCAACCAGGCCGGCCGGCACCGCGTGTTGACCAGCACGCCCGCGATGCCAGCCCGGGCCAGCCAGCGCGTGCTCCACGCTGACCACGGCGCCCCGAAAAAAGCGCGGAGCTCGGTCATCCGCTTCACCGCGTCGGGCTCGGCATGGTTGCCATACTGCAGGTTGGCAACATAGAAGGGACGTCCGGTGTATGCGGTCAGGTTGAACTCACGGAGCGGGCGACGGTAGTTCTCCGCCTCGTCGGCCAGGTCACTGGAGATCAGCACTCCTCCGTTGTCCGGCAGCCGGGTCAGCACAGTCATCAACCCGGCGTCTTCCTCGGCCTGGAACGCCTTCGCGGGGGCCAGCAACGAGGGCACGATGAAGAGCAGCGGCGACGCCGCCGTCATCCAGGCAACCCCGTATGCCAGTTGCCGACTCCTCCCGCGCAGGCGGACGATGCTCTCCAGCAGCGCCGCGATGCTCAGCAGCGCCACGAGCAGCCGCAGCGGCTGGAGCGCGCTGAGCAGATCGGTCCGCTGGGTCGGATCGGCGCCCAGCTGGGCCATCCGGCTCGCAATGTCGGGGCGAACACGAATGGCGACAACCGCCAGGATAGCGCCCAGCCCCAGGACGCCGGCCACGGCAGTGAGCAGGAGGGTACGCACTGGCACATGCCGGTTCAGGTAGCGCCGCGCCGCGAACAATGCCAGGAGAAGCAGCGCCGTCGGAACGAGGCGATCCTCCATGAAGGGAAACGGCGTGCGTCCGGGCGCCCAGACCGGCTCGCCAAAGTGTGCATCAACGTGCGGGAACGCCGTCAGCAGCCCCGCCGCGAGTACGGCGCCGGCGATGGCGGCGACAAGAATGCGTCCGGTGCGCGGCCGGAATCCGGGAATCGCCAGGACGTAGCCCAGCCCGACCAGGCCGGCGATGAGACCATACCCCACGACCGCCTGGGGCTTGATGGCAACCAGCACGGCGATGCCGAGGCACCCCAGGACCGTGCGCATCAGCCGGGGAGCGGGATCCAGTAGTAGTGCCAGCGCCGCCATCCCCACG
>DASSOW010000337.1:0-5898 GCA_035700175.1 Gemmatimonadales bacterium
CTCAAGGTCGACAGCATGGTGCAGGAGGGGCGCAAGCTCAAATTCCGGCAGGACGGCAACGCGTGGTTCGCCACTACGGCGGGAAAGCAGAGGAAGGGCGAGTCACACTCCGTCACGGTGTATTACAGCGGCAAGCCTACCGTCGCCAAGCGGCCGCCCTGGGACGGCGGGTTCACCTGGGGCCATGACAGTCTCGGCAAACCGTGGATCGTGACCACCGACCAGGGCATCGGCGCCAGCATCTGGTGGCCCAACAAGGACGTCCAGGCGGAAGAGCCCGACAGCCAGCGCATCGCCATCACCATGCCCGACCCGCTGGTGGATGTCTCCAACGGCCGCCTCCGCAGCGTGGAGCATCACGACGACGGCACCACTACCTGGGAGTGGTTCGATACCAACCCGATCAACAACTACGCCATCACCATCAACGCCGGCGACTACGTTCACTACAGCGAGATCTTCCGGGGCGAGAACGGCCCGCTCACCCTCGACTACTGGCCGCTCTCCTATCACCTCGATGCCGCGAAGCACACCTTCGCACAGGCGCCGGCCATGCTCGCCTGCTTCGAGCACTGGTTCGGCCCCTACCCGTGGTACGAGGACGGATACAAGCTGGTGGAGGTGTCACACAACGGGATGGAGCACCAGAGCGCGGTGGCCTACGGCAACGGGTTCACCAACGGCTACCACTACCGCAACCCGTCCCGCAGCATCTATGGCAACATGTTCGACTTCATCATCATCCACGAAAGCGCGCACGAGTGGTGGGGCAACAACATCACCGCCAAGGACAACGCCGACATGTGGGTGCATGAGAGCTTTGCCAACTACGCGGAGAACCTCTACGTCGAGTGCCGCTTCGGCAAGGAAGCCGGCGCCGACTACGTCATCGGCACCCGGAACGGGATCCGGAACGACAAGCCGGTCATCCCGGCGCGCGGCGTCAATGCCCAGGGCTCGGGCGACATGTATCCCAAGGGCGGGAACATGCTGCACACCATCCGCCAGATCGTAGGCAACGACTCCACGTGGCGCGGGATCCTCCGCGGCCTGCAGCACACCTTCTGGCACCAGACGGTGGATGGCCAGCAGATCCGCGACTACATCAGCCAGCACGCCGGCACCGACCTCAGCAAGGTCTTCCAGGAATACCAGGAGACCACCATGGTGCCGGAGCTCGAGTACAAGATCAGCGGCAATACGCTCTCCTACCGCTGGAGCAATGTGGTCCCGGGCTTCAACATGCAGGTGGGCGTCACGCTCTCGGACGACGGCTACACCGTGATCCATCCGACCGAGCAGTGGCAGACGGCGACGCTCTCACTGAGCGATCCGTCCAAGTTCAGGGTGGACCCGGATTACTATGTGACGGGGACACGGGTGGAGTGATTGAGGGTCGCAGGTCGCAGGTCACAGGCCACAACCTGTAGCAGAAGAGCCCCGGGGTCATACTCGGGGCTCTTGCCTGCGACCTGCGACCTGCGACCTGCGACCATCAATCCTCCAACGGCACTCCCCCCTCACCCGGCACATTGGGCCCGGGGCGGTCGGTCTTGCGGCGGTCGCGGCGCTGGCCGGCTTCGTACCACCTCCTCGTGATCTCACCGGCGAGTTCGCGGTTTCCCAACCCGAACGCCAGTCCGACCGCCAGCGCCACCGCGCCCAGGATCAGCGTGAACGCGGACGTGACGATCTCCTCCGCCACGCCCAGCTGGGTGAGCGCCATGAACAGCGCGATGATGATCACCACGCTCTTGGCGATCTTGGCCAGCGTCGGCACGCCGGAGACGGATCCCGCCGAGGCAAGGATCAGCGCCCGCACGAATTCACCCACGATCATGCCGAGGATCACCACCACGATCGCGGCCATGAGGGTGGGGATGTAGCCCAGCATCAGCCCGAACATCCGGTTGATGCTGTCGAGGCCGAGCGCGGTGCTCGCGAGCAGGATCACGACCAGCATCACCAGCCAGAAGACCAGCTTGGCCAGCGCACGGACCGGGTCGAGCCGGCTGCCGGTCCGGACCACCGCCTCATCCAGTCCGCCGGCGTGCGCCACGCGATTGAAGTCCATGCGCTTGAGGGTCTCGTCCGCCCAGCGCTGGATCTGCCGGGCCAGGAAGTAGCCGGTGACGAGAATGAGTGCCGCGCCGATCAGCGCCGGCAGGATGCTCCCGATCTGTTCCGCTCCCAGCAGCAGCCGCCGCCACAGTTCGCTCATGGTAACACCTCGATGACGACCTTTCCCGTTTGCGTTCCCGCCGCGAGCCGGCGGTATGCATCCACACCCTGATCCAGCGACACCACGCTGTCCACCGTGGGCCAGAAGCGCCCCGCATGCGCGTGCGCGACGATGTCGGCGAACTCGCGCCGGTTGCCCATGGTGGAACCGAGAATGGACCACTGATGCCAGAAGAGGCGCCGGGCGTCAAGCGTCAGGTGCGGGCCGGTCGTGCCGCCGCACACCACGATCCGCCCGAAGCGGCTGACGATGCGCAACGTTGACGGCCACGTCGCCTCGCCCACCGAGTCCGCCACCACGTCGGCGCCCCGGCGCCCGGTGATCGCCTTCACCCGTGCGATCACGTCATCCTCCCGGTCAATGACATGATGCGCCCCGATCGCCTCCGCCTCGGCCAGCTTCTCGCGGGAGCCCGCGACGATCACCGTCGCACCGAGATAGCGACCGATCCGGACTGCCTGCTGGGACACGCCGCCGCCCGCCCCCCAGACAAAAAGGGTCTCGCCCTCGACGAGCCGGGCCCGGGTCACCAGCATTCGCCAGGCGGTAAGTGTCGAGAGCGGAAAGGCCGCCGCTTCCGCCCATGTCATCCCTTCGGGTACCGGCGCGACATTGATGGCCGGCAACGTGACCAGCCCGGCCACGGTGCCGCCTCGATGCTCGCCCAGGATGGCAAACCGCTCACACAGCGACTCCTCGCCCATCCGGCAGAACCGGCACTGGCCGCAGGAGATGCCCGGGTTGAGCATCACCCGGTCGCCCACGTTCGCGCTCACCACCCCCTCGCCCACCGACTCGATCACCCCCGCGCCGTCCGACCCAACGATAAACGGCCACTCGGGTTCCGTCCCGGGAAGGCCGTCGGTGACGAACAGGTCCAGATGATTGAGCGCCGCCGCCTTCACTTGCACGCGCACTTCGCCAGGACCCGGCCCCGGTGCATCGGGCAGGTCCACGACCTCGAGGGCGCTGAGGCCGGAAGGGGCGGTGAGAGCGAGGGCTTTCATGCGGTCGCAAGTCGCAGGTCACAAGTCGCGAGTCATGCGACCTGCGACCTGCGACCTAGAAATCAGGCGTCGCCACCTGCTCGCCGGGGCCGAGCGGAATCATGATGGCGGGGGCGGATCCGTCGATGAGTTGCGAGACGACACGATACTCGGTCTGGCTCCCGCCACGCTCCACCTGCTGGCCGGCGAGATAGAGATAGCGCCTCCCGTCGGGAGAGAGCGCCAGTGCCAGCACCGCGTCGTTGGTCTCCGCCAGCACCGAGCGGCTGGCGCCCGACTGGCGGATGATCTGGGTGCCCCCCCTGGGACGGTCGCTGGCGTAGAGCAGGTCCCCATTGGAGAAGAAGTGCGGGGCAAGCTCGCGCTGCGGTGTCGCGGTGATGCGCCGGACGCCGGAGCCGTCCATGGCCATCTCGTAAATCTCGTAATTGCCGACGCGCCCGCTGGCAAATGCAATCACCCGGCCATCGGGCGACACGACCGGCGAAATATTGCCGCCCGTGGTCTCGGTGAGCTGCTTCATGTCGCTCCCGTCCACGCCGATGCTGGCGATCTGCGTCTGGCCATCCACGCTGGACGTGAACAGGATGCGGCTGCCGTCCGGCGTCCACACCGGCTCGGACTCGTTGCCGCTGGCACTGGTGAGCTGGGTCAGCTGGGTGCCGTCGGCATCCATGAGCCAGATGTCAAAGGTGCCACTGCGATTGGACGAGAAGGCGATCCTTGTCCGGTCGGGCGAATAGGCGGCATCGAGGTTGGTGCCGGTGTCCGCCAGCACCGGCACGAACACGCCGGGCTCGGCCAGCCGCACGGCGTAGATGCCCACACCGCCGCGCGCGGCACGGTCGGACGAGATCAGCAAGTCGCCGTTCACGTACACTTCCACCGAGTCGGCGCTGCCAAAGGGCGTGGCGGCACGCACCACCGTGTGGCCCAGCCCTGCCGCCGCAATGGCGCCATTGGAGACGCTGGCTACGGAGGGACGGGTGCTGGTCCAGGTAATGGGGCCGCTCACGCCGGGCACCGCCGCGCCAGAGGGATCGAGCAGCCGGGCGGCGAGCTGCACGCGGTCGCCCACACTTAGCGCCAGCCGCTCCCGCTCGATCGAGACATTGATCGGGACCACCTCAACCGTCCAGACCACCGGCGCCAGTCCTTCCACACGGGCCGTGAGCGTGGTGGTACCAACCTTCCGCGCCGTCAGCGTGCGGAGCTCAGGTGCAAAGGTTGCGACCGCGGAATCAGCAACGGCAAATGTCACCGGGACGCCGTCGAGCGCGTTACCGGCGGCGTCGATCGGGCGAATGTCGAAACGCCGGGATGTGGTGACGGGGACGGCCACCGAACCGTCCTCCACTCTTGGCACCGTCACGGCACCGGACACTGGCGGACGGACCGTCACCTTCACCCGGCCTACCATGCCGTAGCCACGGACGGTCACCACCGTCTCTCCCGGGCCCACCGCCTGGACGACTCCGCTCCCCCGAACCGTCACCACCGCGGGATCTTCCGACACCCAGTTGAGTCCGGTGGTGAGGTGCCGGTCACCCTGGGTCGGGATGGTGGCATAGAGCGTGTCGGTGGCACCGCTGGCAAGGGTCAGTGATTCGAGCGTGGTGAAGAGCGCCGTGTCCACGGAGACGCTCGTGGTGCCGCTCACGCCATTTGCCGACGTAGCCGTGATCGTGGTGGTGCCTGGTCCTGTGCCGACCACGACGCCATCACGATCGACTGCGGCAACGCGAGGATCTGCCGAGGACCAGGTAAGTGGCACAACCGGCGGCGTGGAACTGTCGGAAGTCTCTACGTGGGCAATGAGGCGGGCCGGCTCGAGCGGAATGAGCGCGAGCGACGCCGGCTCGAGCAGGATGGCGGAAACCGGCACCTGGGGCGCCGCCGGCGATGCAGGCGCGGAGCTGGATGAGGTGACCGTGACCTGGGCGGTGTCGCGCCGGCCGCCGGCCACCGCCTCGATCAGGGCGGTGCCGGCCGCATGCCCGGAGACCGACCCATCGGCCGTGACGGTCGCGACGGCGGTATCAGAGGAGAGATACGTGATGTTGGCAGTCGCGATGATCCGGCCCTGCGGATCATAGGCGGCGGCAAAGAGCCGGGTGTCCTGGCCCGCCTCCAGGCGCAGTTCGTCCGGGGTGACCTGGACTTCGGCAATAGCCTGGGCCGACGCCGCCGAGGCGCCGGCGGCTGCCAGAAAGAGAGTAAGGAGTGCCGCCTTCATGCCAAGTCCCGCGCCCTGTCCCATGCTCCAGCGTCCACCTTCGATCAGTCGGTCCATGCCTGCTGTCACTTCGGGCGGTCAAATAGGGCCCGTTTCTCGTGGAACCGCAACACCTTGCACGACCCGGGCCGGAGGCCTCGGGCACGCAGTCAGCGACGAAAAACGGGTGACTTTGGCATTCGGAATGGACCGTCATGGCAGATCGGGCCGCGGAAACCTTGCACAACAGTAGCGGTTGTGCAAGTTATAACGCGCGATGGCGGCTCTCTCGAGCCATCCCCGGCGGCTGGTTGTGCCGCAGTCCGATCCATGGAGCTTCAATGTCCACGCTAGACGACCTCGAAACGGGCTGGACGAGTGGTGGCTGGATGGACGACACACCGCTCTCGAGCGAACCGCTCCCGCCCCCGCCG
>DASSOW010000338.1:0-4584 GCA_035700175.1 Gemmatimonadales bacterium
AACAATCACGTGCTCGCTCGCGAGAACGACGCCAGCATCGGCGAGCGGATCATGCAGCCGGGCAACTTCGACACGGCCAACTGCGCCTCGCCTGACAATCTCGTGATTGGCCACCTCGCGCAGTTCATCCCGATCAATTTCAGCGGTAACAACACTGTGGATGCCGCGCTTGCCAGCACGACCACGAGCGACGTGGGCAACGGGACGTACACCGGCGGCTATGGCGTGCCGAACAGCGTGACCAGGGCCGCAACGACTGGCATGCTGGTGCAGAAGTGCGGCCGGACGACCGGATGCACGCACGGTCGGGTCAGCGCGGTCGGCGCAACGATCAGCGTGCAGTATGAGGCTGGAGTGGCGACATTCAACAATCAGGTTGTGATCACCTCGACCAGCAAGCGGAGCCCGTTCAGTGACTCGGGCGATTCAGGCTCGTTGATTGTTACTGATGATGCCAGCGCCAATCCGGTTGCGTTGCTCTTTGCCGGAAGCCGAAGTTCAACGATCGGCAACCCGATCGGTGCGGTGCTCTCCGCCCTCGGCGTCACCATCGACGGGAAGTGATGCGGTTCGCAGCACTTCTCCTTCTACTCACGATAGCCACCGCCTGCCGGCCTTCCGCGCCGGCAGGCGGTGCTGTCGAGAGGGCCAGCATGCCTTCGATTACCGATGTTCTCAACCGCCATACTGACTCGCTCATGGCCATGCCGGGTGTCGTCGGCGTGGGCCAGGGCGAGCAGAACGGCGCACCCGCCGTGTATGTCATGGTCGTTTCACTCACCGACAGCCTGCGGGCTGCCCTGCCCGACTCGATCGAGGGTTATGCCGTCGTCGTAAGGGAAACCGGCGAAATCCGAGCCCAGCCAGAATGAAACCCCAACAATTCGAGCGCGTGCTGGTGGTTCATCACGCGTTTGCGCAGCCGGTCGTCGAGCGGCTGCGCCCGGCGCGTCCCGATATCGAGTTCCGGGCAATGCACCCGAACGCTGCCACCGCCGATGACGTCGCCTGGGCCGAGGCAATGGTCGGGTTTCGGCGACCAGGAGCAGGACTGGGAAGCGCGCGGTGGGTCCACTGCATCGGCGCGGGCGTGGACGGCTGGACCCGCGATATCGACTGGCCCGCTGGTGTGCTCCTCACCCGCACGACACAATCGTTCGCCATCCCGATCGGCGAGTATGTCCTCGCTCGTGTGCTGGCGGCTGCACAGGAAATTCCCACACTGGTGCACGATCAGGACGCCCGGCGCTGGCGTAGCTTCGTGCCATCGATCGTGCACGGCACGCGGGCAGTCGTCGTCGGCACCGGTGACCTCGGGCAGGGCATCGCCGAGCGGCTCTCGGCGGTCGGCGTCACGGTCATCGGTGTCTCACGCTCGGGTCGCTCGGCAGCGGGGTTTGAGCGCGTGGTGCCGCAGTCAGCGTTGGAGGAGGTCTTGCCGGATGCTCAGTGGCTGGTGCTCGCCGCGCCGCTCACCGACGAGACCCGCGGCATGATCAACGACGCCGTGCTCAGCCAGGTGCGCGAGTGCTGGCTCATCAACGTGGCCCGCGCGCCGCTGGTGGATGAGGCCGCGATGTTGCGGGCACTGGACGACGGACGGCTTGCGGGTGCAGCGCTCGATGTGTTCACTGCGGAGCCGCTTCCGGCCGACTCACCGCTCTGGTCGCATCCCGGGGTCATGATCTCGCCGCACATCGCCGGCGTGACGAGCATTCCCGGCGCGGTGGATGGGTTTCTCTCGGCGCTGGCGGCCCTCGAGGCCGGGAAGATGCCGGAGCGAGTGGTGGACGTGGGAGAGGGGTACTAGCATGGGGCGTGGGGCGTGGGGGCGCGCGAAGCTAGCCCGCTCCTCATCCTGAGCCCGCGCGCACCGCGCATAGCGCATAGCGCACAGCGCTTGACGCTCGACGCTACACCCACTACACTCCCCCGTACAATCGCTCCGCTCGTGGTCAGTTGCCGCCTATTGCCGCCACGTTAAACAAGGTGCTAAAACGCGAACCGCCCGGCGGCGTCAGCTGCCCGGGCCTTTTTCATGCAGGTTACTCATGTCGCTTCCGCAGACCGCAGCTCCGCCGCGCAGCACCACTCCTGTCGTGCCGGCACGTGACGTCGCATCCATCCCCGCTCGGTGTGTCGCCCTCGGCGACGCTGGTCCCATAGCCGGCCGTTACGGCGGCCGGGTGAATCTCGGCCCCGTGTCCGCCGAGCTCGTGGGATCGTCCGGACTTCCAGTGGTGGCGGTGCTGGGCGGCATCTCGGCGCATGCACACGTCGTGGGCCATGCGCTCGACGCCACGGCCGGATGGTGGGAGTGGCTCATCGGCCCTGGAAAAGGGCTCGATACCGAGCGGTTCCAGATCCTCTCGCTCGACTGGGCAACCGTAGATGGCGCGCCGACCGACACGGCCGACCAGGCCGCCGTGCTCGCCGCGGCCATGGGCCTGCTGGGCATCGCTAAGCTTGCCGCGATTGTCGGCGCTTCTTACGGCGGGATGGTCGCGCTTGCATTCGGCGAGCGATGCCCCGGGCTGGTGGAACGCCTGGTGGTGCTGAGCGGGGCAGATCGTACCCACCCCATGGCGACCGCCCGGCGCGTCATCCAGCGACGGATCATCCGGCTGGGAGAGTCCAGTGGCCGAGGCCGCGATGCCCTGGCGCTCGCGCGGGCGCTGGCCATTACGACTTATCGGACTGATGCGGAGTTCGCCGTGCGCTTCGGGACAGGAAGAGAGGACGGGCAAGCCGCGCCCCGTTTTCCGGTCGAGTCGTATCTCGATCATTGCGGCGAACGGTTCGCGGACACGTGGCACACAGAGCGCTACTGCGCCCTCTCGGAGTCACTGGACCTGCACCGATGTGATCCCGCCGGCATCACGGTGCCGGCTTCGCTCCTTGCGGTGGAGGGGGACACCATCGCGCCGCCTGCCCAGCTGCGGGCGCTTCGGGATGCCCTGGCCGGGCCGGCGACACTCGAGGTCATTGCCTCGCGCTACGGGCACGACGCCTTCCTCAAGGAGGAGGCCGCCGTCGCATCGTTCGTGCGACGTGCGCTCGATGGCCGGCACTCGACGCCGAAGGCCCGACGCCGGACACCCGACGACGCGCGCTCAACGCTCGACTGGCAGCCCGCCACCCGCGCGGTGCGCGCCGGAATCGGGGCCGATCGCCATCACCGGGCGGTCATGCCGCCGATCCATCTCTCCTCCACGTTTGCATTCGAGGGATTCGGCCGGAAGGGCGCGTACGATTACACCCGGTCGGGAAACCCCACGCGTGATCACCTGGCGGAGGCGCTGGCAGACCTCGAGGGGGGCGTGGCTGGGATCGTGACCAGCTCGGGCATGTCAGCAGTAGCGTTGGTGCTGCAGCTGCTTCAGCCGGGGGACGTCGTGCTTGCTGCGCACGACTGTTATGGCGGCACGCATCGCGCGCTAGTGGGCCTGGCGAAGAAGGGCCATTTCACGCTGCGGCGTGCTGACCTGACGGCGAGCGGCGCAGCTGAAGTGGTGGAAGCGAGCGGCGCCCGGCTGGTCTGGGTCGAGACGCCGAGCAACCCGCTGCTGCGGCTGACCGACATCAGGGCAGTGGCCGCGGCGGCGCACGCGGCAGGAGCGCTGGTGGTGGTGGACAACACGTTCCTGTCACCAGCGCTCCAACGGCCCATCGACCTTGGCGCCGACATCGTAGTGCATTCCACGACGAAATATCTCAACGGGCACAGCGACGTCGTGGGTGGTGCCGTGGTATCACGCGACGGTGCGGTGCATGAGGAACTGGCCTGGTGGGCCAATTGCCTCGGCCTCGCCGGCGCGCCCTTCGACAGCTTTCTCACGCTGCGCGGCCTGCGGACGCTGGACGCGCGGATGCGGGTCCACCTCGAGAACGCGGAGCGGATCGCTGGCATGCTGGATCGCCATCCTGCGGTCTCCGAAGTGTACTACCCGGGACTTCCGTCGCATCCGCAGCATGCGCTCGCGCGAGTGCAGCAGCGTGGCTTCGGGGCGATGATCAGCTTCGAGCTGGCGGACGGGGAGACCGCCGTGGAGCCGTTGCTCTCCCGGCTTCGCTATTTCACGCTTGCGGAATCGCTCGGCGGCGTGGAGACTCTCATTGCCCACCCAGCTACGATGACCCACGCGTCGATGGACCCGGAGGCACGCGCAGTGGCGGGCATTTCAGATGCGCTCCTGCGGATCTCCGTGGGCATTGAGGATGGCGCTGACCTTGAGCGGGACCTGAGGGAGGGACTAGGGACCAGGGGCCAGGCTTAGGGTTGAGAGACGAGCGTCCGCCCGTCCGACCTGGCCCCTGGTCCCTACAGCCGTGAGCCGCTTCTCCGCCATTTGTCGTACCTGCAATACAGCCCTTTTCCAGGAGAAGCTCCATGAAGCGCAATTTCCTGCGTGCGGTCACGGTGGCGGGCGCGGCCCTCTCGCTCGCAACGGCGTGCAATGACGACACTACAGCGCCGGTGACCGCCGCAGCCTCAAGCCAGGACGCGGCCCTGGCCCAGGCGCCCTACGCGCCGGGCGCCGCCTCGAGTCGCCAGCTGTACCAGGTGCGGCTGGCACCCTTGAA
>DASSOW010000339.1:0-3192 GCA_035700175.1 Gemmatimonadales bacterium
GGTCCAGCGCCGAGCGCCGTCCTCGACCGTGACCGTGAGCGCCGCTCCAGCGAGCGGACCACCGACGCGGGTGCTGAAGCTGATGCGCGCGTCGGGCGAGCAGGCGGTGGATGCTGCCAGCAAGGTGATGACGGTGATGCGATGCACGGACGGCATGGGGGGCTCCGGCTGAGAGCTGAGAGCTGAGAGCTTAGAGTTGAGAGCTTAGCGCTTGCTGCGCCCAAGCCTGGCTTCCTCGAGCATGGGCTCAAACAACTCCACGGCATTGCCCGACGGATCTTCCACCAGGATCTGCTTCCCGCCTGCACCGGTGACGATCCGGTTCCGGAAATGTGCACCGGCGTCGCGGAGGCGCTGGACCGCTGCCTCGAGGTCTTCGACCTCGATGGCAAACCGGTTCCAGCCGCCGGGCGTGGGCACGGTGCCGTCGGGCATGGCCTGGCCGCCGCCGCCCATCGGGCTGGGCGCGCTCAGCACCAGTCGCAAGTCGCCACGCGGGAGCATGGCAAAGGGCGGGGCAGGGTGCATGACGAGGGTGAAGCCGAGGAGGCCAGTGTAGAAGGCAATCGCCTCGTCGACGTCGTTCACGATGTAGCGGACCTGGACGGTGGACATATCCCTGACAATCCCTCTCCGCCTACGCCGCGTACTCGAACGGTCCCAGGGCCGCATACTGTCCCGAGTGGTCAAAGGCAAGGTGGCCCGTGACAGTAAAGACCTTCGATGCGCCGAGACTTCCCCGCTTCACCACGATCCCCTCAGGCAACACCATCTCGGGATGCGCGTCCGCCCCGGACACCGGATTGCGAATTGAATCCATCTGCAACTCGGCGACACCGCCAACCGTGGCCTGGCTCGCGAGCCCGGCGACTTCAAGCTGGAATGGCGCGAGGTGGGGTCCGGCGAGCTCATACGTGTTGATGAAGATGGCCCACGGGCCGCCGGCTTCGCCGCGCAGTACGCGGCTCAGGGCAGCGCGCTGGGCCTCGTTGGCACGCTCATCGATATAGGCCGCCGCCTTGCCGCCGCCCTCATGAATGGCGCCAGGCCAGTCGGCGAAGACGGCAACGGCAAGGCCGTCCACTGCCACATCGTCGACGTTGCCGGAGTCGATGGCCCAGATCCAGCCGCCTTCGCAGTGCCCCTTGCTGGGCGGAGCGTTGAAATTGCAGGGGCATCCCCAGTCGCAATTGCATGCGATCAGTACGTTTCCACTCAGATGCATTCCGTTCATGCTACCCCCATTGTGATGGCGGCGATCAGGAACGCCGCGCCGGCGATCCGAGCCCATAGAATACCGCGCGGCGCGAGCTTTTCCAGTGCAACCAGGCCGGCAAGACCCACGACCCATGCCAGCCCCATGGCGCCAGCCAGGACCAGCACGGCCATGAGGGCCCAGCAGCAGCCCAGGCACCAGATCCCGTAGAGCGCGCCGAGGGGCAGCGCACCCTTTCCCCAGTGCTGGATGAGGAAATCAGCCGGCGTCCGGCACCGCTTGAGACAGGTGGCCTTGAGCGGCGTGAACTGGTAGATGCCAGCCGCCGCGAGCACCAGCGGTCCGGCGACGGCCGTCGGCAGCCGCCAGGCCCAGAGCGCCGGCACCCCTGCCGCGGCCCACACCATGAGATATCCGGTTGCGAGCCACGCCGTCCGAACGCCCGAGGCGCCGCGCCGGTACAGCAGCATGAACGGCAGTGCGGAGGGCAGCATCATCGCCGCCATCATGACTGTCCACGCCGCGAGAAAGACGGCGGGCGGCGCCATCATGGTGTCGGGGCCAAAGAGCACCACCAGCCAGGCGCCGACGGTGACGACCAGCAACAGCAGCATGGTCGAGGCACCGGTGCCGGTATCTCGCGCGAGGCCGGGCAGCTCCGCGTCAGTCACGGCTGATCACCGGTCACGCGGCGCGCTCGAGCGCCTCGACATCGCCGGCGCAGATGAGGGCAACGTTGCGGGTGACTCGTGCCGCGTCCCAATCCCACCACGCGATCGCGCGCAGGCGTTCCACCGTCGCCGGGTCGAAACGGAAGCGGATGATCGCGGCGGGGTTCCCGCCGACAATCGCATAGGGCGGGACGTCCCGCGTCACCACTGAGGCGGTTGCGACGATGGCGCCATCGCCGATCGTCACGCCGGGCATGACCGTCGCGCGGTAGCCAAGCCAGACGTCGTTCCCCACCCGCGTATCACCGCGGTTGGGCCACGCCGGCGGCTCGGCCCCTTCCCAGCCATGGCCGAAGACGGGGAACGGATAATTCGTGAGCCAGGACGTCATGTGATTGCCGCCGTTCATGATGAACGTCGCTTCCGCGGCGATCGAGCAGTACTTGCCGATGATCAGTCGGTCACCGATGAAATCGAAATGATACAGGACGTGATCTTCGAAGCGCTCGGGACCGCGCGGATCGTCGTAGTAGGTGTAATCACCGACGATGATGCCGGGCCGCGTGATGAAATGCTTGAGGAACCCGAGGCGCCGGGTGCCGGGGATGGGAAACCGTGTCTCGGGGGAGGGGCCGGTGGTACCTGGTCTGCCGGTTGTCAACGGCTGGTCATGGCATCAGCGGCCCAGCACCGCCACGCCGTCCTCGGTGATCCGGGCGCGGCACGGCTCGCCGATGCAGCTCCATGCCAATTCGCTCCAGAGCGTTCCCGCCTTTGATGTGGCCACGACTCCGCCGGGCCTGCGCTCGACCTCGAATGAGAAACGAGGATTCGCCCCTCGCGGCTCCGCCAGCGTAACGATTCCCTCCGCATCAACGTGCGCTGGGCATGCGGTATTGCAGGCAAAGGAGCCCTTCCACGAGGACTCACAGCCGGATTCGCACTGCGCGGACCAGCCGGTAGAGCTGTATCCGAGCACGATGCTGAAGTGCCCGGCGGCGGGTTGCGGAGTCCACGCGGCGGTTGCCATGGCAACCAGGGCCAGCGGAGCCATCACGGCAAGCATGCGACGCATCACGTCCTCGCTTGGCAAGGGGATCATTTCAGTGTACTACCCGCCGGGACGGCGCGCCAGATCGGGAAGCTTGACAATCCCGCTTCTCCACCGGAATCTACCAGCGCGCCATCGGAGCGCACCCGGTCCGCGGGCAGGGATGGTCCCATCCGACGCAGCATCCGCAGGCACAATCACTACCTCTTTTCGGGCCCAGCATGCGGACACGGGTCGTAACGAAAGGAGGGCGC
>DASSOW010000340.1:0-4169 GCA_035700175.1 Gemmatimonadales bacterium
GCCCGAGGGTGACAAGCAAGTTGGTTGCATCCTTCGCATTGATGCGCGACGCATCCAAGTCGTCGAATTGATCGTCGACGGCCATATGGCGCTGCGCCTTGTCGATGAGCGTCTCCTCGATCTCGGCCGCCAGTTGCATCAGCGCTGCCCGGGGCGACACGGCTGCCAGCCGGAAAATCTCACTCGCCAAATCATCGTCGTCACCCCGGCCCGCTCCCGTCTCCAGTCCTCGCTCAGGCGCGCTGGGCCCCGGCCCCGATATCCCGGGCATGGAGGTACTGTCGGCAAGGTCTTCCACCAGATCCGAGAACTCACCTTCCACACCGAAGACCTTCCAGGATCGGGAGCGACGCATGAGCAGTTTGATTTCGTCGCGCCAGAGCAGGCCGATTGTCAGGGCGAGCAGTGGCCATTGGAGTGCCTTGAGCAAGGCGGCGATAGCGGTAATGAGCTCGATCCACTCGGACATGATCGCTCCTAAGCGAATTGACAAAAGCCTTTGCGCAAGAGGAGGGTCGGTGCTTCCTCGGTGTGGAAGTGCCCATCGAGCCGGTCCAGCAGGGTCGCGGTCGCGGATTGGAGCGCCTCCACATCGTTCCAGAAGCGGTGACACGCCACGTGCTGTTTGAGGAAGCGCCAGACCGGTTCGACCAGGTTGAGGTGCGGGTGGTGACGAGGCACCCAGGAGGGCGTCGTCCGCCCGTTCTGCGCCGTCCACCAGTCCTTCATCACCGGCGAGCGGTGTTGGCTGACATTGTCCATCAGCAGTACGAGGTGCCCCGTCGCCACGTCGCGGCCATCTCTTCGAGAAAGGCCGCGCGATGCGCCCCGTGCTTGTCCGGCACGTTCCGGTGGATCGACTGCCAAGAAGCATAGTCCAGCATACAGCACACCGCCCGTTTCCGATCCTCAGCCGTAGCGGCAGTCTTCAGCGGCTGCCCGATGCGGTCCCAGCCTTTTGCCAGGGCGGCGTGAATGTGGATTTCACATTCATCCACGTCGATGAGCCGGAATCCAGCTCCAGCAGCCCCGTTGTTTGCAGTTCCACAAAAACATGCTTGGCGGCGGCGCCCGCCTCCGGGTCTTGGCGATGGGTCAGGTCATGGCGGGGTCGCCGGTAGCGGTAGCCCAGCGGGAGCAGGCTGCGAGAGACCGCGGCCCGGCGGACAGCCAAGCTTCTGAGGTTGACCAGGTCCGTGAACTCGGCAATCGCTCGGATCGTGACCGGAAACCCATTGTCAAGGGGGGTGGTCAGCACGGTGTCCAACAGGGCCGGCGCCGCCTGGTCGAGTTTCGGTGGGCGGCCGTTGCACGGGCGGTCGGCCAATCCGCCGCGCTCGTCCGTCGGCAGGTGGTGCGCCCAATTGCGCAGGCTGTTCGAGGTGCAGCCAACCCGGCGGGCGGCTTCGGTCCTCGACACACCATTGGCCACCAGCAGCATCACATTGGCCCGGTGCCGCAACCAGGTATCAGGAAAGATGCGGGCGAGGCGGTGGAGGGTGTCGCGGTGCGGGGTCAAATCCCCGCCGTCCTCCTGAATCTGCCCAGCATGCCGGTGCGCAAGCACTTCTGCAAGTCCGCTTGGTCACTCAACCATGGTCGTCCGCAGGATAGATGATCAACTTCGTCCCAAGCTAGACCTCTTGATCCCCTTTGGTCGCATCGCCACTCCACTCTCGTTCAGCGACTTACGCACCGTGCTATGGGAATAACCAATCTGCTCCACTACCTCCGTGATTGTCAGCCCACTCTCGTAGAGCCATGCTGCGCGATTGGCATCCCGTGGGGTCATGGGTTGCCTCCTCAAGTTGACGCCCTCGGTGCGGAGGAGCCGAAGGAGTCCGCTCTTTGAAATGCCGATCTCTGTACTCAGGTCTCCGGACTCCTCTCCTGCGGTGTACCGAGCCACCAACTCGTTGATGGTTTGCGGGTCGAGGCGACGGCGCAGTGCTCGCGTTGCTCCACCACGGTCTCTAGCGGAAGCGGCCTCAGGTTGCAGCTGTCGGACATGACGAGCCAGACTCTCGAGCTCTATCAGGGGTGGCGGGATGAGGTCTGACTTGTTCGAGTGTGCGTCTACAGCGTGTACCGATGCGGCTCCAGCCGAGCTGCGGCACCGGTTCCCGTTTCGTCTCATTCGTGCCTCCCGGAGCCGCGGGCGCGTGCGATTCTTTGGCGTGATACCGTCCCGCAACGATCCGCGCCCGATTGGGCGAACGGAGCATGCCACGATGGCAATCCAGAGTCTCGCCCAGCCGCCGGCAATCTCGAACGCACAGCCCGGAGCCAGTCCCGCATGGGTCGACGCGATCCCGACGGCGCGACGGCGACACCTCCGCGTCTGGCTCTGGACCGGCGCCGCGCTGACGGCGGCCACGCTCGTCATCGGCGGCATCACCCGCCTGACCGAATCCGGGCTCTCGATCGTCGACTGGGCGCCGATCGTCGGCGCGATCCCACCGCTCAACGAGACCGACTGGCAAGAGGCCTTCGCTCGCTACCAACAGTACCCGGAATACGTGAAGCTCCGGCCGGACATGACCCTCTCGGAGTTCAAATCCATCTACTTCTGGGAATACCTGCACCGGATGATGGGGCGCCTGATCGGCACGGCCTTCCTGGTTCCGTTCGTCTGGTTCTGGATTCGCGGGTACTTCAATGGTCCGCTCATCCGCCGCGTGCTGGTGCTCTTCGCGCTCGGCGGCCTGCAGGGACTGATGGGCTGGTACATGGTGAAGAGCGGCCTCGTGGATCGGCCGGATGTCAGTCACTATCGCCTGGCGGCCCACCTGTTGCTGGCGATGACCATTTTCAGCACCTGCGCCTGGTTCGCCAACGATCTCCTCGCCCGCCCCGCGCGGGCGCTTGATCCCACATCCCGCCGCTTCATGCTCCGCGCGCTCGTCGCGCTGACCGCGCTGCTGTTCGTTCAGATCTTCTGGGGCGCGCTCGTGGCCGGGTTGAAGGCGGGGTTCATTTACGGCACCTTCCCCCTGATGGACGGCAGCCTCCTCCCGCCGAACGGCTGGTACAAGCATCCATGGCCGATCAACCTGGTCGAGAACATGGCGACGGTCCAGTGGGTCCATCGCGTATTGGCGACGGTCCTGCTCGCGTGCGCGAGTGCGTACGCGGTCAAGGTTCGACACTCGCCGGATCTCGCGCCATTCCGGGTCTGGGCCGCCAGCCTCGCCGGCCTGATCGTTGTGCAGTACGGTCTCGGCATCACGACCCTGCTCACGCACGTCAAGACGCCGATTGCCGTGGCGCACCAGTTGACCGCGCTGCTGATCGTCGGGGTAGTGCTCACGCTGGCACATCGCATGGTGCACACCGTCCCGCGCGCGGTCGACGGCAACGCCGGAATTCACGCCCCTGCAAGCCAACTGGTACGATAGCGGCGACGCGACACGCACGGGTAAGGAATTTCGCGGAGGTAGCCACGTGCCTGCCCAATCGACGGCCCCGACCGCCTCGCCAACCTCATCCAGGCGACCCGGTCGCCCGTAGTGAACAGTGAGATGCGCCGCTCCCGCGACCGGACGTTGAGCGAACCGCCCGTGGGCCAGCCGGCCAGCCCGGCAACCGATGTGCAGGCGACCGATCTCGCCCTGTTCCGGCTCGTGGCGAATCGCGACGAGTCCGCGCTGGCAACGCTCTACGACCGGTATGCGGCTCAGGTCAACGGCCTCGCGCTGTCGATCCTCCGCAACCCCGCGCTGTCGGAGGAAGCGACCCACGATGTCTTCCTGCGCGTGTGGGAGCAGCCGGCGGCCTACGACCCCGCGCGCGGCACCTTCGCCGGCTGGCTGCTCCGGGTGACGCGCAACCGCGCGATCGACCTCCTTCGCCGCCGCCGGGAGGCGTCGATCGGCGATCCGGGCCTGGACCCGGTGGGGTGGATACCCGACCCGGCGCCAGACCCGGAGGAGCAGACGATCCGCAACCTGCGGCGGCAGGAGGTCCGGCTCGCGCTCGAAGGCCTGCCCGCTGACCAGCGCCGACTGCTGGAGATGGCCTATGACAGCGGACTGAGCCAGCGCGAGATCGCCGAGCGGCTGGGCCGGCCGCTCGGCACCGTCAAATCCCAAATCCGGTCCGCCATGCACCGGCTGGCCGACCGCCTGGTGGCGGACGAGGCGTCGTCACCGACCGAGAGCACCTGAATG
>DASSOW010000341.1:0-2655 GCA_035700175.1 Gemmatimonadales bacterium
GGAGCGCGCGGGGCGGCGCCGGCAGGCGGTGGCAACGCGCGCACGGCTTGCTCGCCTGAACGAGATGACCCGGCCGCTCTCCGGCGGCACCGGGCAGCAGTGAACCCCCACGAGGAGGACAGCATGGGTGCGAAGAGACGAGTGGCGCGCGTGGCGGAGCTGAAGGGCCCCACGCCGCGGGAATGGCAGCGGCTCAAGGACAACGTGGATGCCTTGCTGGAGTGGGCGGCAGTCCAGCACCAGCTGGACCTGGCGACGTGCGCCATGGCAAGCACCACGAAGCCGCCACCGCCGCCCAAGTTCCGCCTCCTGTCACAAAGGCGCGGGCGCGTGGCCGGCCGCTTCGGCCGGATCCCACGCCGCTGATGGACCACGATGCCGCGCGACCTGCTTCCCCGTGTCCGTGAGACGCTCGCTGATCGCTACACCGTCGAGCGGGAAATCGGGCACGGGGGAGCGGCGCGGGTCTTCCTGGCGCAGGATCGCGAGGGCAGGGAAGTCGCCCTCAAGATCCTCCGCCCCGAGCTCCGGGTCGGGATACAGGCCGAGCGCTTCCTGCGCGAGATCCGGATCGCCTCGACGCTGGTGCATCCCCGCATCGCCTCCATCCTCGACTGGGGCGAGCGCGAGTGGATCGTCTACTTCGTGATGCCCTTCATCCAGGGGGCGACGCTCCGGACCTGCCTGCAGAGCGTGCGCCACCTTGCGATTGCCGATACCCTCCGCGTGGGGCGCGAATTGCTGGAAGCACTCGGCGCGGCTCACGAACACGGCATCGTGCATCGCGACGTGAAGCCCGACAACCTCATTATTTCCCCCGCAGGCGTCATGCTGGTGGATTTCGGGATTGCCCGCGCCATCGAGGCAGCGGCCACCGACCGCGTGACACTGTCAGGCGTGGCGGTCGGGACGGCGTCCTACATGAGCCCGGAACAGGCCCGTGCCGACGAGGAGATGGATCCTCGATCCGACCTCTATTCGGTGGCCTGTGTGCTGTTCGAGTGCCTGGCCGGCCGGGCGCCCTTCAGCAGTCCCAATGAGGCCACGCTGGTGCAGCAGCACATGACGCTCGTTGCGCCCGACGTGCGCACCTTCCGTCCCGACACGCCCGCCTCGCTTGCGACTGCTATCGCCCGCGGCCTCAACAAGTCGCCGGCCGAGCGGTGGCAGAGTGCGGGGGAGATGGCGAGGGGACTGCAGGGATTAGGGATTAGGGATTAGGGATTAGGGGTTAGGGGTTAGGGACCCAGTTATCTTTTCGCCGAGCCCTAGCCCCTAGCCCCTAGCCCCTAGCCCATGCGCCACTTCCTTTCCATCCCCGACTTCTCCCGCGCCGAGCTGATCCAGCTCTTTGACCTGGCCGCCCGGATGAAGCGGGGGGAATATCCTGACCAGCCGCTCGCCGGCAGGACCCTCGGCATGATCTTCACCAAGAGCTCGACCCGCACCCGGGTCTCGTTCGAGGTGGGGGCGGCACAGCTGGGCGGGCGGGCAATCTTCCTCAGCAGCCGGGACATCCAGCTGGGCCGGGGCGAACCGATCAAGGACACGGCGCGGGTGCTTTCCCGCTACCTCGACATGATCATGATCCGCACCTTTGCCCATGCGGACGTCGAGGAGCTGGCCCGCTACGCGAGCATCCCGATCATCAACGGCCTCACCGATCTGCTGCATCCCTGCCAGATCCTGGCCGACCTGCTGACCGTACGGGAGACCCTCGGCGGGTGGGATGGCAAGGCCATCGCCTGGGTGGGCGACGGCAACAACATGGCCCACAGCTGGATCAATGCCGCCGGCGTGCTCGGCTTCGAGCTCCGGCTCGCCTGTCCGGCGGGGTACGATCCCGATGCCGGCATTCTCAAGCGCAACCAGGCGCTGACGAAGATCTCCCTGCATCGCGACCCGCGCGAGGCGGTGCGCGGCGCCCACGTGGTGAACACCGATGTGTGGGCTTCGATGGGCCAGGAAGAAGAGCAGAAGGAGCGCGAGCGCGCCTTTGCCGGCTTCTGCGTGGATGAGGCGCTCATGGCGCTGGCCGCGAAAGGTGCCATCTTTCTGCACTGCCTCCCGGCCCACCGGGGGGAGGAAGTGACCGACGCCGTCATCGAGGGCCCGCAGTCGCGGGTGTTCGACGAAGCGGAAAACCGGCTGCACGCGCAGAAGGCGCTGATGGCGATGTTGGCGGCAGGTCGCAAGTCACAGGTCGCAGGCCCCGTCACCTGAGCTGCGTATCAAGAGGCTTGCGACCTGCGACCTGCGACCAGAAACCCACGACCCATGACCTACGACCCATGACCCAACTTCGACGCACTCCGCTTCACGCCGCTCATCTTGCCCTCGGCGCCAAGATGGTCCCCTTCGCCGGTTATGAGATGCCGGTGCAGTATCCCACCGGTATCACCGCGGAACACCAGGCGGTGCGCACCAATGTGGGCATCTTCGATGTATCCCACATGGGGGAGTTCGAGGTCACCGGCCCCGACCGCAATGCGTTCGTCAATCGCGTCACGTGCAATGATGTCGGCGCGCTGGAATCGGGCCAGGTACAATACTCGGCGATCCTCACGAAGGAAGGCACCTTCGTGGACGACTGCACCGTCTATCGCTTCGATGACAAGGTCATGATCGTGGTGAACGCCTCGAATCGCGAGAAGG
>DASSOW010000342.1:0-2249 GCA_035700175.1 Gemmatimonadales bacterium
CAACGGTCGACGGGTTCCGCTCGGCCGTAATCCGTTGACCGTTGACGCTGTCCAATCACCTCTCCAGGTCCTACATTCCCTCTCCCCGGCGACGTGCGTTTCCCGCGCCGGTGTTTCACCCTGTTTCACATAGGAGTAACCCATGGCCATGGATTCTCTGCGCGCACTGTTGGCGCATGAACTGCAGGACCTTTATTCTGCCGAACAGCAGCTGGTCGAAGCCCTGCCCAGGATGGAGCAAGGCGCCCCCGATCCGGATCTCAAGCAGGCCATTCGCGACCACCTGAAGCAGACGCGCGGGCATGTGGACCGGCTGGACAACGCCTTTGGAGCGTTGAGCCTGAGCGCCTCGGGAGAAGTCTGCCGGGGCATGCAGGGGCTGATCGAAGAAGGCTCGAAGATGCTCAAGGAGAAGGGCGATGCTGCGGTGCGCGATGCCGGCATCATCAGTGCGGCCCAGCGCATCGAGCATTATGAGATCGCCGGCTACGGCTCGGCCCGCACGTTCGCCCAGAAGCTGGGTGAGAACGGCGTCGCCGAGCTGCTGCAGAAGACCCTGGATGAGGAAGGCGAGACTGACGAGCGCCTGACCCAGCTCGCCAAGTCAAAGATCAACGTGGAGGCGATGGCGGGGTAGGGGGACAGGACGGACAGGGCGGACAGGTCGGACGAGCTAGTTCGGCCCGTCGCGTCCCGTCCGCCTGGTCCGCCCCGTCCGCCCCGTCAGTGCTTCCCATTCCCCTCATGCTCTGACGCGTAGCCGTAGAAGTAGTACTCCTCGCCTCCGCGCGCGACCGCTCCTGCCGGGTCGTTGAGGACCGCGCCCACCATCCGTGCACGCACATCTTCGAGCTGGCTCCGCGCCCGGTCGAGCATATCGCGGTTGGACGCACCGGCTTTCACCACCATCAGCACTCCATCCGCGGCTGCGGCGATGACGGACGCATCGGCCACGGCCAGAAGCGGCGGCGAGTCGACGAGAATGAGATCGTATGCCGTCGCGAGTCGGGCCAGCAGGGAGTGCAGTGCAGGCCCGCCGAGCAATTCGGCAGGACTCACGGGCGCCTTCCCCGCCGGCAGCAACGACAGCTGCTCCACATCGGTCTGCACAATGGCGGCAACGCCTTGCACCGCTTCCCGGAGCACGTCGGACAGGCCCGGTTCCCGCTGCTTGCCAAATAGATGGTGGAGATGCGGCTTCCGCATGTCGCCATCAATCAGCAGCGTCTTCACGCCCTGCTGGGCGAAGGAGACGGCGAGATTGGACGCCACCGTGCTCTTGCCCTCGCCCTCCTTGGCACTGGTAACCAGCAGGGTGCGAATCTCTCCCCAGTTGCCCGAGAACAGCAGCTTGGTGCGGATCGCCCGCACGGCCTCGGCCGTCCCGCCTCCCGGCTCGGTAAGCATCACGAGCTCCGTCCGGGGGCGGTGAGCTGTGACCTGGGTCTGGCGTCCGCCCGATGGCGGCGCCTTCGGCCGGAAACGGGGAAGTACGATCGGATTGGGTGATTCGAGGAGCTGCGCGAGGTCTCGCTGGCGCCAGATGGTGGGGCGCACGTAGTCCAGGAAGAACGCGAGGAACATTCCGATCAGCCCGCCGAGGAGGAGTCCGGCGGCAACGAGCACGGCGCTCGCGAGGCCGGCGCGCTCGGGCGGACCGGCGTAATCGACCAGTTCCACCTGCCCCACACGCACCGCCTCGGAGAGCCGCGCCGACTGATACTCCTCCTGCAAACGGGTCACCTGGCGGTCGGCGGATTCCACGGCGGCCACCAGCGCAGTTTCGTCACTCTCATTGCGGGACAGCTCCCGATACGGCGGCGCCGCGCGGACCCGCTGTGCGTCGAGGTCCCGGATCTGCTGGTTCAGCACGGTCACGCTGCTTTGCACCGCCGCACGCAGCCGGGACTGCGCAGCCGCGATCAGCGACGTCAGCCGCGCCACATCGGGATTGGTTGGCGCACTCCCATACGGGCCCGAGGTCAGCGAATCGCGCTCCACCTGGTAGCGAGCCAGCTGGGACGCGATTTCCGCTATCAGGGGCTTGTCCTCCAGGCCTGGCGACGCGAGCAGGGCAAGCAGTGCATCACCGCCGGTGGAAGAATCGTCGAGCCGGCGGAGCAGGCCAGCGTACAGCGTGCGCTGCTCGTCCAGCACCCGCCGGCGGGACTGGAGCGTTCCTGCCTGTGCCTGCTGTGCCGTAAACCGATCCCGCGCGCTGAACGCCCGTTGTTTCGCCCGGAACGCCA
>DASSOW010000343.1:0-3186 GCA_035700175.1 Gemmatimonadales bacterium
GAGTTGAGAGTTGAGAGTCGAAACCCTGACTTTCAACTCTCAACTCTCAACTCTCAACTCAGCTCCACATATATCTCCCCACCACGCTCCCTGAACTCCTCCGCCTTGGCCGCCATGCCGGCGGCCTGGTCGCGGATGTCCTGCGAGATCCGCATGGAGCAGAACTTGGGGCCGCACATGGAGCAGAAGTGTGCCACCTTGGCCCCGTCGGCTGGCAGTGTTTCATCGTGGTATGCCAGCGCCGTGACGGGGTCAAGCGACAGGTTGAACTGGTCCCTCCAGCGGAACTCAAAGCGCGCCCTGGAGAGCGCATCGTCCCACTCGCGGGCTCGCGGGTGGCCCTTGGCGAGGTCGGCGGCATGTGCCGCAATCTTGTACGCGATCACCCCGGCCTTCACGTCGTCCCGGTTGGGGAGTCCCAGGTGCTCCTTGGGCGTGACGTAGCAGAGCATGGCGGTGCCGTACCAGCCGATCATTGCCGCACCGATGGCGCTGGTGATGTGGTCGTAGCCCGGCGCGATGTCGGTGGTGAGCGGTCCCAGGGTATAGAACGGCGCCTCGCCGCACCATTCCAGCTGCTTGTCCATGTTCTCCTTGATGAGATGCATGGGGATGTGGCCCGGACCCTCGTTCATGACCTGCACGTCGTGCTCCCACGCGACCTTGTTCAGCTCGCCCTGGGTCTTGAGCTCGGCAAACTGGGCCTCGTCGTTGGCGTCGGCGATGCTGCCGGGGCGGAGTCCGTCGCCCAGCGAGAAGGAGACGTCGTAGGCCGCCATGATCTCGCAGATTTCGCGGAAGTTGGTGTAGAGGAAGTTTTCCTTGTGGTGCGCGAGGCACCACTTGGCGAGGATCGACCCGCCGCGCGAGACGATGCCGGTGACGCGGTTGGCCGTCAGAGGCACGTAACGAAGCAGCACACCGGCGTGCACCGTGAAGTAGTCCACTCCCTGCTCGGCCTGCTCGATCAGCGTGTCGCGATAGACTTCCCAGGTGAGGTCCTCCGCCACGCCGCCCACCTTCTCCAGCGCCTGGTAGATCGGCACGGTGCCGATCGGCACCGGCGAGTTGCGCAGGATCCACTCGCGGGTCTCGTGGATCTGCTTCCCGGTGGAGAGGTCCATCACCGTGTCGGCGCCCCAGAGCGTGGCCCACCGGAGCTTCTCCACCTCGTCCTCGATGGAGGAGCTCACTGCCGAGTTGCCGATGTTGGCGTTGATCTTCACCAGGAAGTTGCGGCCGATGATCATCGGCTCGAGCTCGGGGTGGTTGATGTTGGCCGGGATGATGGCGCGCCCCCGTGCCACCTCGCTCCGCACCAACTCCGCCTCGACCCCCTCCCGCAGGGCGACGTACTCCATTTCCTCGGTGATCTCGCCGCGGCGGGCGTAGGCGAGTTGCGTCACCGGGTGAGCGCCTCGCAGGATGTCGCGGGTCGCAGGTCGCAGGTCGCGAAGTCCCGTGACCCGTGACCTGTGACCCGTGACCGCACGCCCCGCGATCCACTCTCCCCTTACCGGCGGCAACCCGTCCCTCACATCATGCCCTTCGGGCCCACTGGTGTCGTAGACCCGGAGCGGTGGCTCGCCGCCGGAGAGCGCGATCTCGCGCATCGGCACGCTGATGCCACGGGGGCCATCCACATACACCTTGGTGGAATTGGGAAACGCCTCGGCCAGGGTCGTGGCGGGCGACGGGGCAGCAGTGGTGGCCATGCAGGACTCCTTGCAGTGGCCGACGGAGGGAAGTGTTACGAGCGCCGCGCTCCCTCCGCCGGTGTTAACCGGATCAGGTTCCAAGGGTGTCGTCTCAATCGGGAGAATCCCGATGCCCCTGGCGGCTTTTGCAAGATAGGGCAGGATGGGCGAGATGGGCAGGATGGGATGGGCGGGATGGGCGGGATGGGCAGGTCGAAGCTAACCCTGCATCACCCGCCCATCCTGCCCATCCTGCCAATCTCGCCCATCTAGAAATCTTTCCGTCCAAACCTCCGCCCCGCCAGCAGGAGCGGCACTGCGGTCCAGATCACCAATGCCGCGACCGCCAGCGCGAGGCCGCCGGCAACGCCGAGTGTGCGCTGCATGACCGCACCGGTATAGCCCATGAGGGCGGGGGCGTCGAGTGCCAGCACCAGGCCGATGCGCGCCGCATCCACCGGATTGGCCAGGGCGAGCCCCAGTAGCGGCAGCTGGAGCGGCCAGTCGCCCAGTGTCGCCACCACCAGCAGGATTACCCCATCCCACACCAGGGCAACAAGCGCCCACACCGCCATCGCGGCACCCAGCCCGCGGGCACGATCATCGAAGCGTGTGGTGATCCACATCGCGATGGCGGTGAACGCCGCCGTGAGCAGCGCGCCGGAGAGGAGCAGCATGGCGAGCGGACGCAGCAGCTCGGGCCCGAGCCCGCCGCTCCAGAGGAATGGCAGCCCGACTCCCAGCACGAACGCCGCCATCAGCGGCAGGGTGAGTCCCGCCCAGAGCCCGGCAAAGAGCGGCCGTCGCCCCAGCGGCTGCGCCAGCAGCAGCTCGATGAACTCGCGTGCGGCGTAGAGATACGTCGTGCCGAAGATGAGACTGGCCATCGGCACCACGAGAAGCACCAGGTTGAGGAGGCTCAGCACGGCGCGCGCGCCGCCGCCGCCGAAGTGAAGCAGTGCATGGGTCATGGCCAGGAGCAGGATGCCATAGACCAGCACTGCCCTGCTTCGCCGCACGTCGCGCAGCTGGTAGCGCAGGATCTGCAGGGCGGTGCTCATGAGCGCCCCGCCCCGGCGAGCATCAGCGCGGCGATGGCTCGCTCGAGCTTCGCTTCTCCCGCCTCGGCGCTGATCCGGGCCAGCGTTCCCTCGTAACGCACCGCGCCATCCAGAAGCAGGAGCACGTCGTCCGCCAGTTCCTCCAGCTCGGCGATCACGTGCGATGTGATGATGACTGTGGCGCCTTCGTCCCGCGCTGATCGAACCTTCTCCTTGAGAATCCCGGCGGCGACCGGATCGAGCCCCGCAGTGGGCTCGTCAAGGATCAGTACCCGGGGCCGGAAAAGGAACGCGAGTGCCGCATTCAGCTTCTGGCGCGTGCCGCCCGAGAGCGTGCGCAGCGGCTTGTCGAACGCCGGAGCCAGCTGAAAGCTCCGGAAGAGTTCGTCATCCACGTCCAGGCCCGGCCCGCGCAGGTCCGTGATCAT
>DASSOW010000344.1:0-4077 GCA_035700175.1 Gemmatimonadales bacterium
GCTGATTCACGCAGTGGGAAGCGGCGTCGGCACCGCGGCGGTGCAACTTGCCAAGCTGGCCGGAGCGACCGTGGTGGGCACGTCGCGCACGGCGGAAAAGCTCGAGCGTGCCTCGCAGCTCGGGCTCGACCTCGGCGTCAACACCGCCGAGCGGCATTTTCAGGACGCCATGCGGGAGCCGGTGGATGTGGTGCTCGACGTGCTGGGTGGGCCGGCACTGGCTGATAACCTCGAGGTGCTGGCGCCGCGCGGCCGACTGATCCTGGTGGGCTTTCTTCAGGGCAGCAAGACCGAGGTCTCGCTCGAGCCGGTCCTGCGGAAACGCCTCGAGGTCATCGGCACTGTCATGCGCTCCCGCTCGCACGCGGAACGGGCCGAACTGGTGCGCTCCTTTGCCGACGCGGTCCTGCCGGCGCTCTGGGATGGCCGCCTCGCGCCGGTAGTCGACAGCCGTTTTCCGTTGGAGAAGGTTGCCGAAGCGCACGCGCGGATGGCGGGCAATGGGGCGTTTGGAAAGATTCTGGTGGTGATGGGCGTCGAGCGCTAGACGCCCAGCTCTCGACGCTCGACGCGTGGCGTCCGACGCTCTGCGCCCGACGGTTGACGCCCGACAATCTCTCGCGCCCGCTCGATGGCCTCTCCCAGCGTATCACACCAGACCGCATCCGCCGCTTCATGGGTCCACGTGTCCCAGAGCGCGCGGACCTTGCCGAATTGACTGTCCATGACACAGTGGGGAACCCCCAGCAGCATGGCCAGTACATGGCCGTGCAGCCGGTCGGTGATGACCACGCGACCGCGTGAGAGAAGGTCCATGCCGTATTGCAGGCGGCGGTGCGCCGCACTGCGGAAGAGAAGATGGCGGCTGGAGCCGCTCACGGCTCGCCACAGCTTGGGACGCTGGTGGAGGGTGTCCATCATCCTGAGCGCGAGCCCGCCCGGCTTGCCGACCCAATCCACGCGCTGGATCCACGGCGGCACGATATCGAGGGGAAGCCCCTGGGACTCGTGATCGGTCCGCGCCAGCAGCACGGCATCGTGCGTGGGTGCGTGCGGACGATCGAGCACACCCATGGCCATCCCCAGGTCGGGACAGAGCTGGGTCGGCACCCCGAAGGCCTCAGCCCGGGCAAATGACCGCTCGGTGCGCACCAGAATGGTGAGATCGCGGTGGGCGCCAAAGACCCGGCGTGCGCGGTCGAGTGCCTGGGGCGAGCTGAACTCGACCGACTGTGGGAGCTGGATGATGCGGTTGGCCGGAAAGTCGCGGATGACCTGCTCCCGGAACTCCTGATGAGCTGGCCAGAGATCTCCCAGGTTGCCGCCGCCCTGGATGCAGATGACGCCATCACCCACGGCGCGGGCCATCTCGTCGCGCCGATAGTTGCGCTGGCTCGCCACATATACCGGCGCGTTCACGCCCAGCAGCTCCAGGGTCTTGAGGCTGCCCAGCCAGATGAGACTGTCACCGACGTTGGTGTAATCGGGAAAGTCGACCAGTGCGACACGCGGCGCGTCGCCAATCAGCGGCCGCAGCGTCCTGAGCACCAGCCCCCGCATGCGGGACAGGAACTGCGTCGTGCCATCTCGTGAAGCCATGGCATAATGTGGGGAGAGCGGGGTGAGGCGGAGGTGACGGGACTCACAGTTGCACGTAGTAAGTCGTAAGTCGTACGTCGTACGTCGTAGGTCGTACGACTCACGACGTACGACCTACGACTGCCTACAGCAGCTCCATCTGCGTCTTGCCGCTCGTCCCCGTCTCCACCTCCTCCAGGAACCGATGCGACTCCGAACCGAATCCATAGCGAGCCTTGAGCCGGGCGAGCCGCTGGCGCAGCGCGTCGCGGTAGGCGTCGGGAGCGTAGTCGTGCCGAGCGTAGGCTTGCCGGTAGCGGCTGGCGAGTTCGGGAAATTCGCGTTCGACGTGTGGCATGAAGGTGCGTCGCGCGGCCGGCCCGAGTCGCAGCGAAGATCCGCCAGCGAAGCAGGCATCCGCCGCGCGAGCCGCCTCCAGCAGGAGCGCGAGGTCACGGGTCGAGTCGGTGATGCCCGGGATGATGGGTGCAATCAGGACGCCGGCGTCGAGGCCGGCCTGGCGCAGCCGCGCCAGCGCCCGCAGCCGGGTGGCGGGAATGGCAGTGCGGGCCTCGAGCCGGCGCGCGAGCGCGCGATGCACGGTGGCGATCGAGACGTAGATGCGCACGGCATGCCGGATGGCCAGGCGGCCCAGCAATGCCGTGTCACGCAGCACCAGCGGCGACTTGGTGATGATCTCGATGCTCAGCCCCGTATAGGGCAGCATGCACTGCAGCAGGGAGCGGGTGATGCCGAACCGGCGTTCCGCCGGCTGGTATGGGTCGGTGGCGGAGCCGATCACGAGCGACTGGCCGGCCAGGTTCCGGCTCGCGAGCGCCCGGCTCAGCAACTGATCGGCGCGTTCCTTGACCAGGATATTGCGCTCGAACGACTGAGCTGCCGGCAGGAGCGGCAGGGTGTCGGGCGCCAGTCCCGCGCTGGCGGCGCGCTCGAGGGTGTAGCGGTGCGTGTCGCGGGCGTAACAGTAGCTGCAGCCGAACTCGCAGCCAATGTAGGGATTGACCGACCAGAAGGGCATGCCGGTGGCCGCCGGGGTGTTGAGCACGCCGCGGGCGGGAACGCGGTAGAACCGCGTTCCCCGGGCTCGCTCGTCCAGCAGGGCCCAGGGTTCAGCGGCCGCCTCGAGCAGCGGAAGCTGGGCGCCCACGCTTCAACCGCAGCGGCCCCAGCCGCAGTGCGCACACGCAATGCACCCCGAGGCATGCACCAGCGGGCCCGCGCACTCGGGGCAGACACGGAGCAGGACGGTGGGAGCGAGCCTGGCCGACGGAGCGGGCGGGGTGGAAGACGGGACGGACGCGGACTGCGGGCAGGACATGGAGGCCTCGACGAACGGTGTCCGGGCAAGATACCCGAAGAAACACCGAACATCAAGTCATAAGTCATAAGTCGCAGGTCGTAAGTCGTAGGTCTTACGACTTATGACCTACGACTTACGACTCTCAAGAACAGCTCGTCGAGGCCTTCCCGTTCTTCACGTTGAAGAGATTGCTCGACACCGAGTCGGGCGCAAAGGTGGTGACGTCCGGGTCTGACGTCGGTGGAACGGTGTGGGCAACCAGCGTGTAGCCACCGGCCTTGTTGACGCTGGCGGCGGTGAATGTCGCGATGCCGTTTTGATCGGTGTCCGCCGTGTCGTTGCAGACCTCGACGAAGGATCCCTGGTTCTTGAGCTGGGCCACAAACGACAGGTTCACGCTGCCCGGGAACACGACCTCGTGCGGGCTGAAGTTCCGCACCGTGCCACCGACGCCGCCGGAGGCCGCCGCCAGCGCCAGCGACAGGCCGCCCGCCGTCTTGCGTGCGGCACTCGCCGAGATCGCGGTGCAATCAAGATTGGCGGTAGCGGCGGCGGGAGGGCGCCATCCCGTCAATGACCCGGGTACCCCGGCTCGTGCGGCAGGACGAAGTCGTCCGGCGTGGCGGGGCGCACCCAGAGGTCGAACGCCAGGAAGAGGGTACGAGACCAGGGAAATCCCAGTGGCGGCACCACCAGCATGAGCGCCAGGGTCACGACGAAGAACAGCAACCAGTCCGGGCGGGGCCAGGTGAGCACCAGGTAGCCCACGAACCAGCACACGAACACCGACTCCATCACTACCAGGTTCACGAAATAGGCGCCAAGCCAGTAGCCCCGCTCGCCCCGCTCGAAGCGGAAGCCGCACACCGGGCAGGTCGGGAGCATGCTGAACCAGCTGGTGAAGACCGGGTGGCCGCCGCAGTTGGGGCAGTGGCGGAGGAGGGCGCGGGAGAGGAGCAGGGAAGATCGGGGCACGGGAAGGGCGTCGACGGTCAACGGTCTACGGTCGACCATCGACCGTTGACCGTTGACCTGCGACTACCACCGTTGCCACGCCCTCCTCCAGCCAGCCGCTGGGATCGCTGCGTACCGACGCGACGGTGCCCGCCACCAGCGGCCGCGCGAGGCCGGCGCCGTCGAGTCCTCCCGGCGAGAACTCACGATAGTACAGCGTGTCG
>DASSOW010000345.1:0-4331 GCA_035700175.1 Gemmatimonadales bacterium
ATGCGCTATGCGCTGTGAGCGTTACTTTCGGCCCTAAGCCCTAAGCCCTAAGCCCTAAGCCCTAAGCCCTAAGCCCTAAGCCCTAAGCCCTAAGCCCTAAGCCCTAAGCCCTAAGCCCTAAACCCTAAGCCCTACACCCCATGCCCTCCATCCTCGCCCTCGACCAGGGCACCACCGGTTGCCACGCGCTGGTACTGCACCAGGACGGGCGGGTGCTGGGGTCGGGGTACCGCCCGCTGACCCAGTTCTTTCCGAAGCCGGGGTGGGTGGAACACGACGCCGAGGAGATTTTTCGTCTCACGGTCGAGGCGGGGCGCGAGGCCATCCAGCAGGCAGGCGAAGTGCCGACGGGCATCGGGATAACCAACCAGCGTGAGACGGTCGTCATGTGGGACCGGCAAAGCCTGGTGCCGGTGGCACGGGCCATCGTCTGGCAGGACCGGCGGACGGCTGACCGCTGTGCCGAACTCAAGCGTGACGGCATCGAGCAGATGCTGCGGGACCGGACCGGCCTGCTTGCGGATCCCTACTTCAGCGCGACGAAGATTGAGTGGCTGCTGGAGGTCGCAGGTCACAAGTCGCAGGCTGTGGCCGGGGCGCTGGCCACCGGCACCATTGATTCCTGGCTCGTCGCGAAGCTCACCGGCGGGCGGGTCCACGTCACTGATCATACCAACGCCTCGCGCACACTGCTGTATGACCTGGCGGCGCGCGAGTGGGCTGGCGAACTGCTCGAACGCTTCGGCGTTCCGCGAGGCGTGCTTCCGGAAATCGTTGCATCGAGCGGCGTGATTGGCGAAGCGGATCCTGCGCACTTTGGCGCGACAATGCCCATTGCCGGCATCGCGGGCGATCAGCAGGCGTCGCTGTTCGGACTGGGTTGCGTCGAGCCGGGTGAGGGCAAGAACACGTACGGCACCGGCGCCTTCCTGCTGGTGCACCAGGGCGAGGTTCGCCCGGAGCCCGAAGCCGGGGTGCTCGCCACCGCGGCCTGCGGTCCGCGCGGCCAACCGGCTTATGCCCTCGAGGGCAGCATTCTCGTGGCGGGCGCCGCCATCCAGTGGCTGCGCGACCAGCTCGGCATCATCGCGACGGCAGAAGAATCCGAGACACTCGCGCGCAGTGTGCCTGACACGGGTGGTGTCTACTTTGTGCCTGCCTTCGCAGGGCTCGGTACGCCGCACTGGGCACCCGACGTGCGTGGCACCATCACGGGCCTCACCCGCGGCAGCACCCGGGCGCACATCGTTCGCGCGGCGCTCGAGGCGATGGGCTTCGGGGTGGCCGAATTGTACGACGCACTGCACGGCACCTCCGCGCTCAAGGTGGACGGCGGTGCCGCGGCCAACGACTGGCTCATGCAGTTCCAGGCAGACATCCTGGGGGTACCGGTGCGACGTCCGGATGTGATTGAGACGACAGCACTCGGTGCAGCGGGACTGGCGGGCATTACCCTGGGACTCTGGCGCGATGCCGGAGAGTTTGTCGCCAGCCGACGGTTCACCACGTTCAGTCCATCCATGGCATCCGGCGACCGGCGCCGCCTGCTGGCAGGCTGGCACCGGGCGGTCGCTGCCGCGCTCGCCGGAGTTGATCCCCTGGCGGGCTAGGGAATCGCCGCGCCGTGACAGGCAGTGCACATCTCTGGATTCTTCCGCTTCAACCGCTCCGCATCAAAGCCCGGACCGTGGGGATTGAACCGACGGCCTCCGACTGCGGCATGACAGGTCAGGCAGTCACGCTCCACGTGACAACTCACGCAGGTCTCCAGTTCCTGGCGGGCCGCCTTCCCGTGCCCGAAGAGGAACGCGGAGTTGGCGTCATGATATCCGGCTTGCAGAGGACCGTTCGAGCGCAGCCCCGACTGCGCATGACAGCTGGTGCAGAACGACGCCGCGTTGTGGCAATCGGCACAGTTGCTCGCACGCGCGTAGGCAGCCGCCGGATGGCGCGTCAGGAAGTTGGCCGGATGATAGCTCCGGCTTTGCGCAGGTGAGGGGATGTGGCAGGAGAGGCACTCCGTCCGCGCGTGACAGGTGACGCAGGTGCGGGCCGCGGCCCGCGCAAAAGGTGCATGCGCATCGGTGAAGTCCGCCCCATGCGTCGGTGGCCGGCGACGATGAGTGACGGCACCGACCGCGCGGCCTTCGCCCGCCTCGGCCAGCCGCAGCACCGGCCGGGGCGCGGCGCCGGCATGACAGGTGAGGCAACTCTCCCGCGTGTGACAGGTCGCGCACGTCGCACCGGTGCCGATGTTCCGGCCGTGCAGCTCCGCAAACCCTGGTTCGCGATGCGAATCCGGCGCCTCGAGCGTCGCCCCGATGGCGAGTGACCGCGCATCTGGCGTCAGGGCCCGGATTGCCCGTGTCTCGGGCGCGTTCACGTGGCACTGCAGGCAGAAGTCGCGCGCATGGCAGGTGGCACAGGAGGCTGCCACCGGCTGTCCCGGCTCGATGGTGGCCAGGCCGCCATGACCCGTGCTGGCAAACCCGGAGTCCCGATGCGAAGGGGGCGCACGAAATTCGCCGACATCCTCTCGAGTCAGGCGGACCGCCCGCACCAGCGGCAGATGACAGGTGGCGCACGCCGAATCTGGCGCCGAGAGGTGAGGCGTCGTGATGCCGTGACAGGTGAGGCAGGAGCGGTTCACGGCAAGCGACACCTGCATGCGAGGCGCACCCGCCCGGATGTGGCAGGTCACACAGCGCCAGGCGGAATCGGGGGTGATTGTGCCGCGCTCGATGAGCTCCGCAGCGTGGCGCTGGTGATCGAAGCGAAGATTGGTTCTCGGCAATTCGGCCGGCGGGGCCCAGTCGACCCGGCGCTCGATCGTGCCGTCGTGACACGCTGCACAGGCGGTTGGCGCGGGCCAGGGGTCGGCGCCGGTCTGCACACCGGCGTGGCAGCTCGCGCACGCCGGAAAGAGCCGGCCATGCCGCTCGTGATTGAAGTGGTCCGCGCGGGGCAGCATCCTGGCCGCGGCCACACCCGTGACCGCTGCCGCCGCGGCGACGGCGGCGATGAGGAGCAGTGCACGTCGAGACGTGATCATGGCGGCATGTTCCGGCTGGTTTGCCGCGGCCGGGCAGGCGGCAGCGGGATCGGCCGCGCACCACCGAAGACCAGCGTCAGCCAGGCGCTGAGCCGCGTCTGCGACCAGTCAAACGCTGCCGCGTCTGGCCGGTCGCGCGTTTCCCAGTAGCGCGCGATGCCGACGCCCGTCCGCACCCGGTCGGACGCCTCCCAGTCAGCATCCAGCCCCAGCATGCTGACGCTGGCGTCGTCATAGCGGAACTCGAGCGGGCGCTGCAGGGCGGCGCCGCTCGCCCGCAACTCGAGCTGCGCGTCGGGCCGGAAGACGACCGCCGCGTCGATCCCCCGGGATGCGGCGCCCGGCCCGAATTCGCGATGGGTGTCCAGCTCCGCGCGCCACCTCGGCGAAAGATCCGCCGACGCCCCGATGCTCGCGCGCCAGCCGTGGTCCTCTGCCAGGACCAGCGGCGTGGATGCCTCGGCGGGCTCGAACCAGTAGCGTTCACCCCGCGCGTGCACCTCGATGGAACGACGAGGGCGGACCCACGCCGCGGCGGAGATGGAGTTGTAGGGTACCGGGCTGAACGCGCCCCAGATGGTCCAGAGATCGAAATGAGGCCGGTAGTGGCGCGCCTGGACCGTCGCGGTCACGATCCGCGTGACGTACCGCGCCTGTACATCGGCGCTGCCCCAGAATCCCTGTGCGATGTCATACTCGGCGCCGCCGGAAAGCGTGACGCGATTGAATACACTCGCATCGGCGGAGAGGGCAGCGCGCTCCGAGACCAGATAGTCGGAGCGGCCATCCAGTTCGCGCTGGTAGTCGAGGCGAGCGTGTCCCTCCCGCCCGCCAAGGTCCACCGCCGCCCCAAAGACCTTGCTCCGTTGCGATGGGCGGAACTCATCAAGAGGGTTGAGCGCCGGGCTGGTGATCGGCAACGCCGTGGCACGCGCGAGTCCCCAGCCTGCCCACCCTTCGACCGCGAGGCCAGTTGTGCCGGCGCGCACGCTTGCTCGTCCCCCGTCGAAGTTCGTGGGGCCAAGGCGCGTGAACATGGCTTGCCGCCCGAGCGTGACGGTCAGCGCCGCACGGGTGTACTCGATGTAGGCCTGGAGCAGTTGCAGGGCCGGCTCGGTGCCGGGCCACGCGTTTGAGGAAGACAGGTCGGTGAGCAGACGGCCATCCGCATGGACGCTGAGCCCGGTGATGCCGAATCCCCAGGCCGTGAACGCCGCCGACTGGGACAGTGGCGCCGCATGGATCACCGGCCCGGGCCGGAAGAAGCGACAGATGCCGG
>DASSOW010000346.1:0-2801 GCA_035700175.1 Gemmatimonadales bacterium
GGCAGATGCTCACCTATCGCCCAGCTCATCCTGCCGGCTACGTCCTCATCGAGAGCGCGCAGGACAATGCACCCGCTGAAGTGGCCGCATTGCTGGCCGAGCTCGCCGAGGATCCTGACGTGCCGCCCGGCGCAACGGTACTTGTCGACGTGCGGGACGCCGCCAGCGCCTGGACCACGTCACAGGTTAACCTGATCGTGCCTGCCTTCCGTGCGCTTGCCCGGCGTGGTGTCGCCGCCATCGCCATCGTGGCTGATGTGGATGTGGCCTACGGCATGAGCCGCATGCTCTCGACCCGCCTGGACGGCCTCGGCCTTGCCGCCGCGGTGTTCCGGTCGAGTGCGGAGGCGGAGGACTGGCTGGACCGTCGTCCGTCGTAAATCCTGCGTCGTACGACGTACAACCTATGACGCGCGACTCACCAAGCGGCATCGCACCGTCGCAGTCGTGAATTCCCTCGTCACCCGGTTGTGCAGCCACCGGAGCTGTCGGACGGGACGCGCCTCGAATTCCACACACTGCAGCGGGCTCGCGTCCACGAGCCGGACGAACCGCCGGATGGTCATCTGGTTGAGCCCGCCCGCCACCTCACTGAATCGGGTTGCTCCGTCGTGCTTGAATCGGGAACGCCAGCGAATCAGCGCACGCTCAGTGAAGACCAGATGGGCCCAGGGAAAGACGCTGAAGAGGTGGCCGCCCAGGGGGTGATACCAGGTGGGCCCGAAGGACACGAGCACGGAGCCGCCCGGCGCCAGCAGCTCGGCCATCTGGCGCAGCACGCCGGCGGGATCGCTGAAGTGCTCAAATGAGTCGATGGCAATGATGATGTCCGCCCGCGCGGGCGCGGTGCTGGTGAAAGTGCAGCGCTCGTGTTCGCCCGAGTTCCTGGCGTGGCGGCGGGCCGACTCAAGTGCGCGCTCCTGGATGTCCAGCCCGATGACTCGTGCCGCGCCTCGCTGTGCCAGTTCAACCGCTTCCCGGCCCGTCCCACAGCCGAAATCGAGCACGGTCTTGCCCGCGACCCTGGCCCAGAGGTGGTCGCCGAGAAGTACCGCGAGCTTGCTGCGGCCTCGATAGGCCCGGCCATCCATTCGGCGGTTGTCGTCCTGCTTTCCCACGCGCGCAAGCAGCAGATCGGCCAGCCGGCCGCCAACCACTCCACCCATCCAGCTCCCTCCATGCATCGGCAGGCGAGCAAAGTAGGGGCTGGGTGTGACATCGCAGGGCGAGCGGGGCGAACAGGATACCGGATGTCGTACGCCCTGTTACCTTCTCAATACCAACGTCAGACGCGTGACCCCCTCCGCAGGAGGCCTCCCATGGCCGATTCCTCCGTGCCCCAGCTCGGTGCGCATTTCCTGGGCGCCGACGGACACCTGCATGTGATCAGCGAAGTCCTGGCCCAGCTGGCGTCGCCCATCCTTTCCGGGCTCTACACCGTGCGGGACCAGCGCGGGTTGCCATTCACCATCCACATGGCGGCCGAGCATAACCTGACCCAGAGCCCGACCGAATGGGTCGAGGTCCATGTGCTGGAAGAGCATACGCTGACGCCTGGAGAACGGGATGCGGTGGGGAAGGGCGCCGTGTAGAGGCCGGATGCATCCGGCCCCTGCACGGCGCCTGACTCTCATTGAAACGGCAATTTCACCGGCTCGGTGCTGCCTGCGATACCGCTCTGGCCGAGCTGGCCGTATTCGTTATCGCCCCAGCAATAGGCCGCACCTTCCGTGGTCACGCCGCAGCTGAAGGTGTCGCCCGCGCTGATGGACATGAACGTGAGCCCGCCGGCCACTGCGGTGGGAACCAGTCTGTCGGTCGTGGTGCCGTCACCCAGCTCGCCCAGGGCGTTGTCGCCCCAGCAGTAGGCGGCACCATTGGTGGTCAGTGCGCAGGTGTGGCGGTAGCCGGCGCTGATGGCCTTGAGCTGCAGGCCGCCCAACACTGCGGTCGGGACGTCTGCGTTGGTGGTGTTGCCGGTACCCAACTGGCCATCCTCGTTGTCGCCCCAGCACCGGGCGGCGTTGGTGGTGAGAATCCCACAGGTGTGGGCGAACCCGGCCGAGATAAACGACTGTCCGGGAATGTAGAAATCGGGATCCGGCGGCGTTGGCACCGTGGCGGGCTCGATGCGGAACGTGAAGCCGCCAGAGACCGGTGCAGGTACCCCTCGCGTCGTCGTCGTGCCGTCACCCAACTGGCCTGAGTTATTCCATCCCCAGCATTGCGCCTGCCCGGTGAGCGTCAGTGCGCACGTATGGAGACCAGTCGTCGTCACAGCGGCAAAGTCGAGGCCGACCAACCCACCGTTCTGCCGGAGCGAATCGACAATTGAATCAGTCGGGACCGCCAGCGACGGAGGCAGTACGAACGAGCCGGGAATTGGAACAACAGGACCAGTCCCGATCTGGCCTTCTCCATTGGCGCCCCAGCACCACAGTTGCTGGGAGAGCGAGAGCGCACAGGAGTGCAGAAGCCCCGCTTGCGCCGCGCGGAAGGCCGTCGCAGGCAACGGCTGTACTCGCACCCAGCCGGCCGACGGTGGGCTGGGAGCCTGCCCAAGCTGGGCCGTAGTGTTGCTCCCGACGCAGTACATGTCTCCGGAGAGCGTAATCTCGCAGCTGTGATACCGCCCGCTGCTGGTCATGCGTACGGTCAGGCCGGACGACACGTGACTCAGCGGCTCGATGGTGGTGAACTCTCCCGTTCCCACCTGTCCATCTTCATTGAAGCCCCAGCAAATGGATTGTTCCTCTGTCGTGATGCCGCAGGCGTGGTAGCTCCCGACCTCAACGTACCGG
>DASSOW010000347.1:0-3468 GCA_035700175.1 Gemmatimonadales bacterium
CCAAGGGCCCGGGTATCGGGCTGCGTCACTTCCGGAATTGGCTCGTCCATGCGCATGAACATATACGCCCTGACCACACGGTGGGTTGGGCTCCTGCTCAGTCTGGCAGTCACTCGTCCGCTCGCAGGCCAAGTGCCCTGCCAGGCGCCCTCCGGCTCCGCCTCGGCGGCTGGATGGGCCAGCCTGCGGCAGGATTCGCTCGACGCAGCCGAGCGACACTTTCACCGGGCGTTGTTTCTCTGCAGCAGCAACCTCGACGCCATCACCGGAAACGGCTATCTCGCACTCAGGCGGGGCAAGCCCGGCCGAGCCGACTCCTTGTTCACCCGGGTGATAACCGCAGACAGCGCCAACGGTGATGCCTGGATCGGGCTGGCACTTGGGCGCGAGCGGCTAGGCGATTCGGCCGGGGCGGTGACAGCGGCCCGCCGCGCCCTCCGTCTCGCGCCCCGCGATCCGGGCGCGAGCGCGATCCTCGACCGCCTCACTCCGGGCTGGCGTCGTCCGGCGCTTGCCGACGCCCGCCGGCCTGATAGCCTGCAACTCGCGTCCCGAGTCCAGGGAACCCACTTCGAGGTCCTCCGGAACGGCCGTTGGCGCCCCATCTGGCTCAAGGGCGTCAACATGGGCGTGGCGCTGCCGGGCAAGTTCCCGTCCGAGTTCCCCACCGACTCCGCCCTCTACGGCGACTGGTTCCGGCAGATCGCGGCGACGCACGCCAACACGGTGCGGCTCTACACCATCCTGCCACCCGAGTTCTACCGGGCGTTACGGGGCTGGAACCTCCAGCACCCCGATTCGGCGCTCTGGCTGGTGCACGGCGTCTGGACCGAGCTACCCGACGAGGGGGCTTTCGATGCGCCGGAGTTCGAGGGCCAGTTCCGGGCCGAGATGCATCGCGTAGTGGACGTCATCCACGGGCACGCCGACTTGCCGGGGCGGCCGGGGCATGCCAGCGGCCGCTACGATGCCGACGTGTCGCCATGGACCATGGCGTTCATCATCGGGCGCGAGTGGGAGCCATTCGCCGTCAAGGCGTTCGACCAGCAGCACCCGGGCACGGCGCCGTATCATGGCCGTTTCCTCGCCTCGGCTGCCGCGCCGGCCATGGACCGATGGCTGGCCGAGCAGTGTGACACCATGCTGGGCTACGAATTTGATCGCTGGCATGCACTGAGACCGATTGCCTACACCAACTGGCCCACGCTCGACCCGCTCACCCATCCCACCGAGTCGAATGGCGACGAGGAGCGCGCCTGGCGCCGACGCGCAGGACGGCAGGCCGAAGGCAACCGGCTGGAGTACGACAACGACGCAATCGGGCTCGATGCGGAGCTGATTCGCCCGTCGGCCAACAATCCGGCCGGGTGGTTCGCCAGTTTCCACGCCTATCCCTACTATCCCGATTTCATGCTGTACGATCCGGGCTACAACACGGCGCGCTCGCCCGAGGGCCGGTCCAATTACTTCGGGTATCTCACCGACCTGGTGCGCCATCACCGGAACATGCCGGTGCTGATCGCCGAGTATGGCGTGCCCTCGAGTCGGGGCGATGCGCATGTACAGCCGCAAGGGTGGGATCATGGCGGGCATGACGAGCTGGCAATGGCGCGCATCGACGCGCGGCTTACCCGGGAACTGCACGCATCTGGTACGGCGGGCGGGCTCATCTTTGCGTGGATCGACGAGTGGTTCAAGCGCAACTGGGTGGTGACCGACTTCGAACTGCCGATTGAGAACAACCGGCGCTGGCACAACGTGATGGATGCAGAACAGAACTATGGCCTGATCGGCATGTACGCCGGCGATTCGGCAACACGGCCCGAGCCGGGCGGCGATACGGCACGCTGGCGCAGGCTGCCTGTGGTCGCCAAAGGCAACGGGATGCTGCAGGCGCTGCATGTGGGGAGTGATGGGGCATTTGTTTACTTGGCGCTGGAGGTCACGAGTCTCGGGTCACGGGACTCGAGACCTGCGACCCGCGACCCGCGACTCCAGATAGCCATCTCCACCTACCGCGACTCCGTGGGCCAGCACCGGCTTCCCCGCACCGGCGTCACGTCGCCGCTGGGGTTTGAATTCCTGGTGGACCTGCCCTCGCCCGACAGCGGCTCCATCCGGGTGCTGCCGGAGTACAACCGCTACTCTCCCATCGCCGACCCGAAGACCGGGGACGACCTCGGCCGCTTCTATCATCGGCCGATCACCACCCTGAATCGGGATGACGGGCGGTTCGACCCCATGTTTGTCATCACCAACCGGGCGCGGTTCGGGCGGGACGGGACTTTCTTTCCAGCGCAGGGGGTGGACCGCGGCCAGCTGCGGTTCGGGCGGGCGAGCGCATCCACGCTGGCCGACTGGTATCTTGATCGCGAGGCCGGGTTGGTGGAGATCCGGATCCCGTGGGACCTGCTCAACGTGAGTGACCCCTCGTCTCGCACCATTCTCTACGAGCGAACTGCAACGGGGGATTTCGGCACCGTGACCGCCGGTGATTTCCGCTTCCTGGTGGTGGCACAGGACAAGGCGACGGGCGCCGTGGAGCAGCTGGGACCTTCGCGCGGGTGGCGCTGGGAGGGCTGGACCAACCCCGCGTGGTTTGCGAGGCCCAAGCCGGCGTATGATTCCCTCACTGCAACCTGGGGAGCCATTCGATGATCGGACGGGTGCTGGCCGTGGCGACCCTCATGGTCGCGTCCTTCTCCCAGCTCTCGGCGCAGGCGCCGGACGGCGACCGGCTCTGGGAAGCCGGGAGCTTTGACCAGGCGAGGCAGGCCTACGAACGGGAGCTGGTCTCCAACCCCCGTAGCGTGCACTCGCTTTATCGTCTCGGCGTGCTCGCATCGTGGAGAGGCGACCTCGACTCCGCGCTCGCCCTGGCTGCGTCCGCACGTGCCATCGAACCGGCAGACCCCGACGTGCGCCTGCTGCAGGCGCAGGTGCTCTCCTGGCAGGGCAAGCTCCCCGCAGCGATCTCATCCTACGACTCGATCGTCAGTGATAACCCGGACCGGCTCGATGCGCAGGTAGCGCGGGCCCGGGTGCTGGCGTGGGCCAGCCGGTTCGACGAGGCCGACAGCGCATACGCCAGCATACTGCAGCGCGATCCCGGCAACCCCGAGGCGCTGGCGGGCCGAGCCGAAGCGCGCGCCTGGCGCGGCGACCTGGAGGGTGCGGAAGCTGCGTATCAGTCACTACTCGCCACCGACAGCGCCAACACCAGCGCCCGCCTGGGTCTCGCCACCGTGCATTTCTGGCAGGGGCACTCAGCGATGGCCCGTCGCGAACTCGATCCGATCCTTGCCGCCGAGCCCAATAACCGCGACGCACAGACGCTCGATCGGGCCATCCGGCTGGCGCGTCGCTCGTTCGTGGAACTCTCCGGCGGCTGGAATAACGACTCGGACCACAACACGACCTGGTGGCAGTCGGCCATGGTGACCGTCCCGGTGACGGACCAGCTGGCGG
>DASSOW010000348.1:0-5377 GCA_035700175.1 Gemmatimonadales bacterium
GACGGTATCGGCGGCCGGGAGCTCGAGCACCTCGACACCTCCCTGCCCGTTCAGCACCGATTCGGCGAAGCGACGGGTAGCGAGTTCTGCCATGCCGGAATCGGCGTTGTCGCCGCTGAAGGTCACCAGCGCCACCTGCCCGTATGGCGCCAGGTCCACTCGGGGCGGCACCTGGACGTAATGCGCGGCGCAGGCCGAGAAGACGAGTGCCGAGCAAACTGCAATGGTGGCCAACGCCTTCCGGCGCCGGCGGCAGCCTGATCCGGACATCGTGCAACCTTGTGGAGGTTGGGGATGTCAGAAGCAAGAGAAGGGCCAGAGGGAGCTGAGCGCTTAGCGCTGAGCGCTGGGCGCCGTCAGCCTCCCTGGAGCCAGGTACCCAACTCCCTGAGCGTCCTCAGGATAGTGCTCGCCCTGGCCCTGGTGCCGGCAACGCTGCTCGGTGAGCGCTCTCCATTCGTGGCGCTCCTGCTGCTCGCATTCGTGACTGATGCCGCTGATGGCTTCCTCGCCCGCCAGCTGGGGGCGATGTCCGAACGGGGCCGCCAGCTGGACAGCCTGGGCGACTACGTGCTGGTGCTGACCCTGTTGCCGGGGCTCTTCGTACTGTGGCCGGCGCTCATGCGTGCGGAAGCACCCTGGATCACGCTCGCCGTCTGCGCCTACTTCGGGCCGACCATCTGGTCGCTGGCCCGCTGGCGGACCGTGCCCGGCCTGCACACGTGGGCATCGAAGGGGCTGGCCGTCGCCATGAGTGCCGCCCTGCCGCTCGCATTGCTGGGCGGCCCGGTCTGGCCACTTAGGGTCTGCTGCGCCTTGCAGCTGCTGGTCGCCGTGGAAGAAGTCGCCATCCTGCTGCGGATGCCGGGACACTCAGGGCACGTGCGGACGGTGTTTGTAAGAGGGACAGAGGGCCAGACGGACAGAGGGACAGACGAACCGTGATGGACGCGGGACGAGTCTGAGTTTCCGCCCCTTCGGTCGCGCTGCTCGCTGAGGGTGACACGACAACTGACAACCGACGACCACTGTCCGTCTGTCCGTCTGTCCGTCTGTCCGCCTGTCCGCCTCCCCTTGACCCTCGACCCTCTACCCTCGACTCTTGACTATCATCCCCATTCCCGCCCAGAGGAGGCCCGATGTACCGGTCGCTTGTCATGTTGGCGCTGCTTGGCGCCGCACCCGTCGCCATCGCCCGGGCCCAGGATCCCGGCATGACCGTGCCGCGCTTCGACCAGAAGAAGGGCGGCAGCAAGTCGGTCACGATGCTGGCCCACGTCGAAAACAACTCCGGCGCCTGGAAGGCGGCCGATATCGAGATGGAGCAGGACCCCGGCCGGCCCTACGTCTACGTCAGCGGCTTCGTGAACTTCAACACCAAGGTCTATGACGTTCGCGATCCGGCGCACCCCAAGCTGGTCTACACCTGGACCATCGACAATCCGGAGCTGCACCGCGGCATCGGCGCCATGGACGGGAAGTACTTCAGCATCGGCAACAAATACTACTACGTGCAGTCGCTGCAGTTCATGCAGGGCGGCCCCGATGCCGACCTGGGCGCCGTGGTCTTCGACGTGACCGGGCTGCCGGACGGCAGCAAGGTCAAGGAAGTGGCGCGAATCCGCTACCCCGCGGCCCCCGGCGGCTTCCACAACATCTTTGCGTACAAGCACAGCGATGGCCGCGCCCTCCTCTTTGCGACGGTAAACGAGGGCCGGGCGCTGGTCTATGACCTGGGCAAGGTGGTCAGCGACACCAACTCGGCTGACTGGCTCATCGGCGGTGTGCCCAATCCCACGCCCTTCACCCAGATGGGCACCAGCAGCTACCACGACTTCTACGGCGGCTACGACCCGGGCACCCATCAGGACAAGTTCTACGGCGCGGGCCTGGGCGGCTATTCCGTCTGGGACGTAACCCATCCCGAGTCGCCCACCCAGCTCTTTACCGTCACCGGCCTGGGCTTTGACATTGCGCACACCTTTACGCCCTCGCCCGACGGCCGCTACGCCGTGACCGAGACCGAGTACCAGTACACCCCGCTCCGGATCTGGGACCTGCAGGCCGCGCAGATGGATTCGACCCAGAACCTCGACACGCCCATCAGTGCCTGGACCGCCGACTGGCGCGACCTGTCGCACAACCATGAGGTGCGCTGGCCCTACGTCTTCGTGTCGGCCTACGAGGACGGCCTGCAGATCTTCAGCCTCAAGGACCCGAAGAATCCCAGGACCGAGGGCTGGTGGTACACCTGCGGATGCACCCACGAGCATGGGTTTGGCGGCAACCCCAACAACGGCTGGGAAAGCACCCACAGCGTGGAGCAGGGCGCGTTCGGCGTGGACGTCCGCAACAGCGATGGGCTGATCGCGCTGTCCGACATGCGCTCCGGCCTCTGGCTCTTCAAGCTCAAGGGCTTCGATGGCTGGAATGGCAAGGACTACGGCATGGCCAACATTTCGAGCGTTCAGGACTGGGCAAACGGCCCCGCGGCTGCCGCGGGAGCTGCCGGCGGCAAGTGAGCATGCTGAGACTTTCCCTGCTGGCGGCCGGCGCCCTGCTGGCCGCGCCGCCGGCGGGACCGTATGACATCGCACTGCAGGCAACCTCCCAGGCGCCCGCGGCCCAGGGCCACGCGCGCCTGGTGTTTGCCTCCTCGCCGTTCGGCATCGCGGTCACGGCCGACGGGCGGGCACGCTATGACATCCAGGTCACGACGGACAACCTTCCGGCGCCGTCGAGCCTGGGCGCCTACTCGGCGTATGTCGCATGGGAGGTTTCGACCGACCTCTCCACCTGGCGTCGGCTGGGCGTGGTGCGCAATGGCAGGACCACCGTGGGCCAGGCGGAGCTGAACAAGTTCCTCTTCGTGATCACCGCCGAGGCGGACTCCGCGGCAACGGCGCATGCAGGTCCCACCATCCTGCACGGCCACTCGCCAAGTGGCTGGCTGCAGTCGTTCCTGACACACCCGCTCTTCCGCGGCGTCTCGCAGTGACGCGCGCAACGACGCTGCTTCTTGCCGGCGTGTGCCTGCTGGCGTCGCCCGGCGTGCTCATGGCCCAGCAGCCCACAGCGGGCATGGATCACATGCACATGGGCGACTCGACCGCCATGGCGATGCCGGTGCCAATGCCGGCCGGCATGAAGATGATGCCGGGGCTCGTGGGACTGGTCCCGCCGGGTGAAACTTTCCTGCCCGGCGCTGGCAAGGACCTCTCGGCGCTGCCCGAGGCCGTGGCCGCCAAGGTGACGCCGCTCAAGAATGGCGACACGCTCGATCTCACCGCCGGGCTGGTACGTCGCACCATCAGGGGTCACGCGTTCGCGATGTACGCCTTCAACGGGCAGGTACCCGGTCCGCTGATCCGCGTACCACAGAATGCCACCATCACGGTGCGTTTCCACAACCGGATCGACCTGCCGAGCAGTGTCCACTGGCATGGCGTGCGACTCGACAACGCGTCGGACGGTGCGGTGGGTGTCACCCAGCAGCCGGTGGCGCCGGGCGCCGACTACACCTACACCGTGCATTTCCCCGACGCCGGCATCTACTGGTACCATCCGCACGTGCGCGAGGACATCGAGCAGTCCATGGGGCTCTTCGGCAACATGCTGGTGGACGCGCCGGCGCGCGACTACTACTCGCCGGCCAACCAGGAGCAGGTGCTGATGCTGGGTGACCTGCTCATGCAGGCCGACACGCTGATCCCCTTCGGGAAAGAGCTGATCGATTTCGCGCTGATGGGGCGGGTGGGCAACGTGCTGCTGGTGAACGGCGAACCCGATTATCACCTGAGCGTGCATCGTGGCGAGGTGGTGCGCTTCTATCTCACCAACGTGTCCAACTCGCGCACCTGGAACGTCTCGTTCGGCGGCGCGCCTATCAAGGTACTGGCGTCGGATGTGAGTCGCTTCGAGCGTGAGGAGATGGTGCCGAGCGTGGTGCTGGCGCCGGCGGAGCGCTATGTCGTGGAGGTGCGCTTCGACAGGCCGGGACAGTATGCGATGGTCAATGCGGTTCAGGCCATCAACCACTACCGCGGTGAATTCGAGCCGGAAGTCGACACGCTTGGCACGATCACGGTGGACTCCACCGCCGCCACGCCGGATTACGCAGCACAGTTCGCGACCCTCCGGAGCTACGACAGCGTCACGCAGGACATCAACCGGTACCGGAAATACTTTGACAAGCCGCCCGACAAGTCTCTCACGCTCTCGGTCCGCGTCTCGGGGCTTCCGCTCGCCACGGTGCAGTTCATGACCATTGATACCGCGTACTTCGCGCCGGTGGAATGGGTGGACGGCATGCCAGACATGAACTGGCTCTCCACCAGCGGCCAGGTGCAGTGGATCCTGCGAGACGACGCCACCGGCAAGGAGAACGGCGACATCGACTGGCACGTGAAGCGCGGGTCGGTAGTGAAACTCCGGATCTTCAATGATCCGAAATCATTCCACCCGATGCAGCATCCCATTCACCTGCACGGCCAGCGCATGCTGGTAATCTCCCGTGACGGCGTGCCGACGAAAAACCTGGTGTGGAAGGATACGGCGCTCATCCCGGTAGGCTCGACGGTGGACCTCCTGATCGACGCCTCCAACCCCGGCGACTGGATGCTGCACTGTCACATCGCCGAGCATCTCGGCGCGGGGATGATGATGGTGGTGCATGTAGAGTGAGACGGGAAGGCGGGAAGGCGGGAAGTGGTCGTCGGCCGTTGGCAACATGTCACCCTGAGCGCAGCGAAGGGACCAGAGCTTCTTCGCAGCGTCGGTCCCTTCGCTCGCGTTGCTCGCTCAGGGTGACAGCCCGCCCTTAGTTAGCACTTCCCACCTTCCCAACTGCCACCGCCAACTCCCTCACCCCCCGCCTCAGCTCCACCTCATCCACGGCCGCAAACCCGAGCTGCAGCGCCTCGAGCGGCCGACGGCTCACGGCATACTCCGTGATCGGCACCACCTGCACCTCGCGCCGGGCGGCCGCGTCGGTCACCTCCTGCGCGTTCAGGCCGTCGGCGAGCCACCCCACCGTCTGCAGCCCCGCTTCGATATCAGAAATCGTGATCAATCCATCGAGATGACGGCGCCCCTCCTCGAGCAGGACGCCGAGGCGCTGGGCGTAGATCTCGCGCATGCGGCGCACATGGCGGCCGAAGTGACCGTCCGCAATGAAGTCGGCGAGTATGGCCTGCTCCAGCACCGGCCCATGGCGGCGGGAGACGCTGAGCATGACCTCGACGCGTTCCACCAGCGACTCGGGCACCACGAGGTAGCCGAGGCGAAGACCGGGGAACAGCACCTTGCTGACGCTGCCGGCAAAGAGCACGCGGTCGTCCTCGTCGAGCCCCTGGAGCGCGGGCATGGGGGCGCCGGC
>DASSOW010000349.1:0-3336 GCA_035700175.1 Gemmatimonadales bacterium
TAATCCCTAACCCCTAACCCCTAGATCGCTGACAACCCCGTCACGCTCTGCCCTACGATCAGCGAATGCATGTCGTGGGTGCCCTCGTAGGTATACACCGACTCGAGGTTGGCCATGTGCCGCATCGAGTGGTACTCGGCGAGGATGCCGTTGGCGCCGAGAAGCCGGCGGGCTTCACGAGCCACATCGCAGGCCATGCTCACGTTGTTGCGCTTGCAGATCGACACCTGGTCGAACGTCATGGTGCCGGCATCCTTGAGGCGTCCCAGCTGCAGCGTCATGAACTGCGCCTTGGTGATCTCGGTCAGCATGTCCACCAGCCGCACCTGCTGGATCTGGGTCTGCGCAATCGGCTTGTCGAACATGATCCGGTTCCTGGCGTAGCGCAGCGCCTCGTCATAGCACGCCATCGCTGCGCCGATGCCACCCCACGCGATGCCGTAGCGCGCCTGGGTCAGGCACATGAGCGGGCTCTTGAGCCCGCCGCTCTTCGGCAGCAGCGCCGAGTCGGGAACGTGCACGTCCTGCAGGTGAATCTCGCTCGTGTCGGAGGCGCGGAGCGACAGCTTCCCCTTCTGGTCCTTGCCGGTGTAGCCCGCCGTATTGGTCGGGACGATGAAGCCCCGGATGGACGACGGATCATCGACATTCCCGGTCTTGGCCCAGATGATGGCGACCGTGGCCTGCGAGCCGTTGGTGATCCACATCTTGGTGCCGTTCAGCACCCAGCCGTCCGCGGTCTTCCTGGCGGTGGTGATCATCCCGCCTGGATTGGACCCGAAATCGGGCTCGGTGAGCCCGAAGCAGCCAATCTCCTGGCCGGCCGCGAGCTTTGGAAGCCATTCCTTCTTCTGCTCGTCACTCCCGAAGGCAAAGATGGGGTACATCACCAGCGCGCCCTGCACCGACGCAAAGGAGCGGATCCCCGAATCGCCCCGCTCCAGCTCCTGCATGATGAGGCCGTACGCCACATTGTTGAGCCCGGCGCAGCCGTACTCTTCCGGGAGATTCGCACCGAAGAAGCCCAGCTCCGCCATGCCGGCGACCAGTTGCTTCGGGAACTTCCCCTCGATGTAGGCCTCGCCGATCACCGGAATCAGGTGCTCGTCCACCCAGGCGCGGACAGTGTCGCGCACCGCACGCTCCTCTTCCGAGAGGAGCGAGTCGAGATTCAGGAAGTCTACGCCGGTGAACTGCGATGCGGGTGCTGCCGTGGCCATGCGGGCTCCGGATATCGGGGTTCGTTCTGAGACGGGAAATATAATGGGTCGCAGGTCGCGGGTCGCGGGTCGCGACCTACCTCATCAGCTCCCCGAAATTCCGAATCAGGTGCACGTCGAAATCGTGGAGACTGGCCCGCGAGACGCCGCGGCTGCCGTCAGCCGAGAGCGTGAAGGTGCCGAGATTCCGTGGTAGGACGCCGATCCGCACCGGCGGGCCGCCCTCCGAAGGAATGGCGTAGAGGCCCGCTGAGTTGGCAGACTCGTCGAGCGGGGCCAGGATTCGCCCGTCGGGAAGCCAGACCAGGTCGCCCCCCGGGGCTGCTCCCAGCGTGGCGAGCTCGGTGAGTTCGCCCGTCACGAGCGAGAAGCGGGACACGTGCATCTTGGTCAGCGACTCGCCCAGACGCTCGATCGCGATGCTCGAGCCATCAGGGGACGGCTCGACGTCAACGGCACGAGCGGACGTATCGGGCAGCGCGAACACGGAATCGGGTTTGCCCGCCTCGCCGAAGCGCCGGATGTGCCACCCATCACGGTCCAGCAGGAGACAGCCGCCGCCCGGCAGCGCATCAATTCCGCGTGCCGCCGTCTCCGGCACCGTCGCCAGGAGTCGGGCCGCGCCTGACAAGGAGGCCGCGTGCATCACCCGGACGCTGTCGCCATGGCGGATCGCCGTGCACCACCCGCCCACCCCGAGGTCCAGATTCTCCAGCTGCAACGGCGGCCCGAGCGACTGCTCCGGACCGCTGTCGAACGGCAGCGTGGACAACTGCTGGCTCGGCTGCCCGTCGATTACCCGGTAGCGAGCCAGCAGCACCGTCCTTCCATCCGGGCTGATGACGCTGCCGAGCGGGGTGGCCGTCGCCGCGGCAAGCGGGCGGACGTGGAATGGCAGCAGCCGTCCCGGCGTGGACGTAATGGCGCTGACGACGAAATGGCGGACGCCCCCGGAATAGAGGAACGTGCCGCCCTGCGAGACTGCATCGGCTGATCCGATGGGGGCGTTGTGCAGCACGGTGTCGGGCAGCGAGATCCGGCCGTCATCATTGATCGAGTACACTACGACGTCGCGACCGTCCTGGGTCAGCCCGCTGGGCCAGAGCATCCACCAGCGATTAGTCCCCGACACGATCCCGACATCGCGCACGGCCGAAGCCGCACGATTGACTTCCAGGGAATCATGAACGCGCCCGGCACGATCCAGCACCAGAACCCGCTGGAACAGCGCGCCCGCGGTTGTGCTGTCGAGCAGCAGGATCCAGCGCCGGTCTCCGGTGACCACCGCGTTCACCATGCCGAACGGTATCTTGGTGAACGGAATGCTGTCGTATGCCGTGCCGTCACTGGTTCGCACCCGCCTGAGCCAGGCCACGGGATTCCCGAACTGCTCCCACACGACGAGCGCCGTGTCACCGCTGCCGATCAGCGAGCCGAGAAATCCTCCGAGATAGGTCGGTGCCCCGCCAAGCGTGGACAGGGAGTGGGCGCCGTAGGCGCCCCGATACTTGCCCAGAAAAAACAGGTAGCGGCCGTCGCCGGTCCACGCAAGCCGGCCGATCTGGGACACACCTGCCAGTACCGTGGCGGCCTGCGCACCGCCGACATCCTGGATCTTGACGTCGAACACGCATTCACCGGTGCGGTCACAGCGGCGCCTGACATATGCCATCCGCTTGCCGTCGGGCGAGAGCGACGGAACATCGGCGTCGCCCGTGAACGTGAGCTGGATGTCGTTCGGCGCCACGGTCCGCACCGGGACTGCTGCCGGCTTGCGGCTCCAGTACAGCGTCGCGAGCGCCAGCAGCACCGCCACTGCTCCCGCCCCGGCCACCAGCCATCGCCAAGGGCGCGCCACGACCGGCGCCGCCGTCGTGCCGACTGGTGTGGTCCCGCTAGCCGGCGTCGCCAACGACTCCAGCTGCGCCAGCACCTCGTCGGCGGTCTGGTAGCGATCCGCCGGACGCTTCTCCAGACATCTCTGGACGACAGTTTGGAGCGCCGGCGGCAGTCCCGGGCGCAGCCGCGTGATCGGATCCGGCTGCTGGGTCACATGCGCGCTCAGGACCTGCTGTGCGGTGGCGCCAGTGAACGGCGGTCGCCCGGTGAGCAGCTC
>DASSOW010000350.1:0-8641 GCA_035700175.1 Gemmatimonadales bacterium
CGCGGCCGACGTGCCGGTGGCAGTGCTCGCCGACAGCGTGCAGCAGCTCATCGATGCGGCGGTGGCCGGGCGGCCCGACCTGGCCGCCGCACGCGCAGACGCCGAGGCCGCGGCGGCGCGGGTCGGCGATGCCCGCTCGGCGCTGCTCCCGGAGCTTCGGCTCAGCGCCAACGCCGGCCGCACGTACGCTACCAGCATTCCCACTGGCTCCGACAACTACACCGTCTCCCTCGGCCTCAGCATCCCGATTTTCAGCGGTTTCTCGCGACGCTACGACCTCAAGAGCGCGCAGTATTCCGCCGAGGCCGCGCGCGCCCAGGCGGCAGGGCTGCGCCAGCAGGTGATTTTCGAGGTCTTCAGTTCATACTATACCCTGCAGACCGCCACCCGCCGGGTGCACACGGCGGACGACCTGCTGGCGAGCGCGGAACAGTCCACGCAGGTAGCGCTGGCACGGTACAAGGAAGGCGTGGGGACCGTGCTCGACCTGCTCGCGGCCCAGAGTGCACTGGCTGACGCGCGGGCCCAGCGCATCCAGGCCCGGCTGGAATGGAACGTCTCGCTGGCACAGCTGGCCCATGATGCCGGCGTGCTCGACACCCAGGGCGGCAGCTCGCTCAGGCTCATTCAAGACTCGACACCTTCGGCACCCGGCAATGACTGATTTCCCTTCGCGTCCGACGCTCCTCGCCTGCCTCCTGCTGCTCGCTGCCTGTGGCGACGGCAAGCCGCCCGCGCCCGCGCCGACGCCGGTCACGGTCGGCATGGTAAAGCAAGGTCCGGTGCCCTATGAACTCTCGGCGACCGGCACGATCGAGCCGGTGCAGACGGTCGCGGTGGCACCGCAGGTCAGTGGGCAGATCCTTCATGTGGCGTTCCACGAGGGCGACAACGTGAAGAAGGGCCAGGTGCTCTTCGAGATCGACCCGCGCCCATTCCGCGCGGCGCTGCAGCAGGCCGAAGCCAACCTGGCTGGCGCCAAGGCGCGTGCCGAGCAGACCGATCAGCAGGCCAAGCGATACGCGACGCTGGCGGAGAAGGAGTTCGTCACGACCCAGCAGAGTGACCAGGCGCGTGCCGATGCACTCTCCGCCAATGCGACGCTGGCCGCGAGCCAGGCCGCCGTGGACGAGGCTCGGCTGAATCTCCAGTTCGCCACCATTCGCGCGCCGATCAGCGGCCGCACCGGGAGCCTGCTGGTACGCGAGGGCAACCTGGTGCGCGCCTCGGATCCGTCGCCGCTGGTTACCATCAACCAGATCCGGCCCATTCTTGCACGCTTCTCGGTTCCGGCCGGCAACCTCGCCGAGCTCCAGCGACGGCGGGACAATTCGCTCCCGGTGCGGGTGGAGCCGACTGCCGGCGGCGAGGCCAGCATCGGTACGCTCGACTTCATCAACAATGCGGTAGATACGACCACCGGGACCATCCTGCTCAAGGCCCGCTTTCCCAATGAGGATGGCCTGCTCTGGCCCGGCGAGTTCGTGAACGTGCGCATCCGGCTCTTCATCCAGGACAGCGCGCTCACGGTGCCGTCACCCGCCGTCGTCTCGGGACAGTCGGGAACGTTTGTGTTCGCGATCAAGCCGGACAGCACGGCGGCCATGGTACCGGTCAAGGTCCAGCGGACCAATGACAGTCTCGCCGTGGTCACGGCGGAGCTGCAGCCGGGAAGCCAGGTGGTGACAGATGGGCAGATCCTGCTGCGTGACGGGGCCAAGGTGCAGATCCGGAAGCAGGCCGCGGCCGTGGCCCAGGAGGGCGAATGAACATCGCGGGGCTCTTCATCCGCAGGCCGGTCATGACCACGCTGGTCATGATCGGCATCCTGCTGTTCGGCATCGTGGCCTACCGGCTGCTGCCGGTGAGCGACCTGCCGTCGGTGGACTATCCCACCATCAACGTCAGCGCGAGTCTTCCCGGCGCGAGTCCGGAGACCATGGCGTCGGCCGTGGCCACGCCGCTGGAGAAGACTTTCTCGACGATCGCGGGTCTCGACGCCATGACGTCGAGCAGCGGCCAGGGCAGCACCTCGATCACCCTGCAGTTCACCCTCAGCCGGGACGTGGATGCGGCCGCGCAGGACGTGCAAGCGGCCATCTCGCAGACGCTCCGCCGGCTGCCGCAGGACATCCTGCCGCCCAGCTTCCGGAAGGTGGATCCGTCCGCAAGCGCCATTCTCTACTTTGCGCTCCGCACCAGCACGCTGCCCTTGCAGCAGCTGGATGAGTACGCCCAGACCACGCTGGCCCAGCACCTCTCCACCATTGATGGCGTGGCCCAGGTGCAGGTATACGGCTCGCAGAAGTACGCGGTGCGCATCCAGCTGGATCCGCAGCAGCTGTCGCTCCGTAACATCGGCATCGACGAAGTGTCGCAGGCCGTGCAGAACGGCAACGCGAACCTCCCTACCGGCATCCTCTGGGGCACGGACAAGGCCTATTCGGTAGAGTCGAGCGGCCAGCTCAACGACGCGGCCGATTTCGGCCGGCTGATCGTGACCTACCGGGACGGCGCGCCGGTGCGGCTCCGCGACCTGGGACGGGTGATCGACAGCGTCGAGAACAACAAGAACGCCAGCTGGTACAACGGCGAGCGCGCGATTGTGCTCGCGATCCAGCGCCAGCCTGGCACCAACACCGTGGCGGTGGCCCAGCGAGTCAAGGATGAAATCGCCAGGATCAAGCCGGAACTGCCTGCGTCGGTGGATATCCAGACGCTCTACGACCGGTCGGTCTCCATCCAGGACTCGGTGACGGACGTCAAGACCACGCTGTTCATCACCCTGTGCCTCGTGGTCATGGTCATCTTCCTGTTCCTCAGGAACATCCGGGCCACGATCATCCCCAGCCTGGCGCTGCCCATGTCACTGGTGGGCACCTTTGCGGTGATGTACCTGCTCAATTACAGCCTGGACAACCTGTCGCTCATGGCGCTCACGCTGTGCGTCGGGTTCGTGGTGGACGACGCCATCGTGATGCTCGAGAACATCGTGCGCCACATCGAGCAGGGTGAAGGGGTGATGGAAGCCGCGCTCAAGGGCAGCAAGGAGATCGGCTTCACCATTCTGTCCATGACGATCTCGCTGGTCGCGGTCTTCATTCCGGTGCTGTTCCTGGGCGGACTGGTGGGGCGGCTGTTCCACGAGTTTGCGGTGACGATCGGCGTCGCCATCCTGGTGTCCGGCTTCGTTTCCCTGACGCTCACGCCGATGCTGTGCAGCCGGTGGCTCAAGCCCCACCCGGAGCAGGAGAAGCATGGCCGCTTCTTCAACGCGACCGAGCGGGCGTGGGAGCGCACGGCCTCGGCCTACGACCGGAGCCTGGCCTGGGTCATGGACCGCCGCGGCATGGCCATGGTGTTCAGCGCGCTGGTCCTGGTGGCGACGCTCTTCCTCGCGCGGATCGTGCCCAAGGGCTTCATCCCGAGCGAAGACCAGGGGCAGCTCTTCGGGACTACGGAAACCGCCGAGGGGACCAGCTTTGACAACATGATGCAGCACCAGATCGCGGCGGCGGCCATCGTGCAGGCCGACTCGAATGTGGAAGGCTTCATGTCGTCGGTGGGGGGCGGGCGGGGCTCCACCAACCAGGGCTCGCTTTTCATTCACCTGAAGGACCGCTCCGCGCGCAAGCTCAGCGCCGACGAGGTGGCCCGCGAGCTCACCCGGAAGATTGCCGCGATTCCGGGGCTGCGGGTGTTCATCCAGAATCCGCCCGTGATCAACGTGGGCGGCCGGCGCTCCAAGAGCCAGTACCAGTTCACCCTGCAGGGCTCCGACATCGACGAGCTGTACGCCGGCTCGCAGCGGATGGAAGCCCGCATGCGCGAGCTGCCCGGGCTCACCGATGTCACCAGCGACCTGCAGATCAAGAACCCCCAGGTGCAGGTCTCCATCAACCGCGACCGCGCCGCCTCGCTCGGCATCGACGTGACCCAGATCGAGGAAGCGCTCTACAACGCCTATGGCTCCCGGCAGATCTCCACGATCCTCACGCCCAACAACCAGTATGAAGTGATCATGGAGCTGCTGCCCGAGTACCAGAAGGACCTCTCCGCCCTCAACCTGCTGCACATCACCGGGCGGTCGGGCACGGCAGTGCCGCTCGGGTCACTGGCGACAGTTACCCCGGGGACGGGCCCGCTGACGGTGAACCACTCGGGACAGGTGCCGTCGGTCACGCTCTCATTCAACCTCGAGGCCGGCGTCTCGCTGGGCACCGCCGTCACCGAGGTCGAGGCTGCTGCCCGCGAGGCCCTGCCCTCGAGCATCAGCACCGCGTTCTCCGGCACGGCGCAGGCATTCCAGGAGGCGCAGCACGGCCTGCTCGTGCTCCTGATCCTTGCCATCGTCGTGATCTACCTGGTGCTTGGCATCCTGTATGAGAGCTTCATTCATCCGCTCACCATTCTCTCCGGGCTGCCATTTGCGGGCTTCGGCGCGCTGCTCGTGCTGGTGGTGTTCCGGATGGACCTCAGCGTCTACGCCTTCGTGGGCATCATCATGCTCATCGGCCTGGTCAAGAAGAACGCCATCATGATGATCGACTTTGCTGTCGAGGCCGAGCGCAACGAAGGGCTGTCGGCGCGCGAGGCCATCCTCGAGGCGGCACGGGTACGGTTCCGCCCCATCATGATGACCACGATGGCGGCGCTCATGGGGACGCTGCCGATCGCGCTGGGTGCCGGAGCCGGTGCGGAATCGCGCCGGCCGCTGGGCGTGGCAGTGGTGGGCGGGCTCGCCTTCTCGCAGCTCATCACGCTGTACATCACCCCGGTGGTGTACACGTACATGGATGCGTTCCAGCGCAAGTTGGGCAAGGCGGGCAAGACGAACGAGGCGCAACAGGCGGACGGGGCAGTCGAGAGCCTGGCTCCTGCTGTGGGGCGGTGAACGAGGCGGGCAGGAGCAGCAGGAGGGCTGGAGAAATTCACCCGGAAACTACTTGCCCGCCCTGCCCGTCTTGCCCGTCATGGCCTAGACTTCAGCACAGGCTGACCTCGCGAACACGTCCTGAGAGGTACTCATGCTCACGCTCCTTCTTCCTGCCCTCCTGACGGCACTGACATCGGTCGAATTGCCACCGGCGCCAACTGCGCAATCTGTGAAATCTGCAGCTCAATCCGCGGACCCCGATTCCCTCCTCACCGAATGGATGGTGCCATGGGAGCGGAGCCGGCCGAGGGACCCGTTTGCCGATGCGCAGGGACGGGTCTGGTTTGTGGGGCAGGCCGCCAATTTCGTGGCCTACCTCAACCCCGCCACGGGCCAGTTCAAGCGCTATGAAGTTGAAGACGGGACCCATCCACACAACCTGGTCGTGAGCCCCAAGGGTGAGGTCTGGTTCACCGGCAACCAGAATGGCCGGCTGGTGAAACTCGACCCGGCGACTGGCAAGCTCACCACCTACATGATACCCGATCCGGCGGTGCGGGATCCCCACACCATGACGTTCGACGCGTCGGGTAATGCCTGGTTCACTGCGCAGCAGTCGGACGCCGTGGGGCACATCGACACGAAGAGCGGCACCATCCGTCTCTGGCACACCGAGCGTGGCAGCCGCCCTTACGGCATCATGATCGCACCGGACGGCAAGGTGTGGTTCGATCTCTTCGGCACCAGCAAGCTGGGGATGATTGACCCGAAGGTGATGGAGGTGAAGACCTTCGCGCTGCCCAACGACCGCAGCCGCCCTCGACGCATCGCCATCACCCATGACGGCATGATCTGGTACGGCGACTACACCCGTGGCTACCTCGGCCGACTCGACCCGAGAACCGGTGACACGAAGGAATACGCCCTGCCTGGCGGCGCCATGTCTTTGCCCTACGCCATGACGCTCGATGGGCAGGGTCGGATCTGGGTGGCAGAAACGGGGCTCCGGCCCAATCGGCTGGTCGCATTCGATCCGGCACGCGGCGCGTTCACTGATACGGTGGAGGTGGGCGGCGGCGAGGTCCCGAACACCATCCGGCACATGACCTGGGACGCCCGCACCAGCTCGATCTGGTTCGGGACCGATCGCAATACAATCGGGCGGCTGGTGGTGAAGGGGAGGGAGACAACGTAGCAGGGCGAGCAGGAAGGCAAGGCGAGCAGGGCGGGCAGGTTGTTGACGGTCAACTGTCAACGGTCAACGGTCGATCCGCGACCCGCGACCTCCTGTCCGCTTGCCCGTCCTGCCCGTCCTGTCCGCCTGTCACGGCACGCACGCCGTCTGCGTGATCCGTGTCCCGGATGAATAGGCTTCGACCGTGGTGATCTTGCCATTGGTGCGGACGACGATGTCGTCGCCATCGGCATCGCTGGTTACGGTCCTTCCTTCGCTCGCGTCATCCTGGTCGGTTCGATAGATGCGCACCGCGGGATTGTGACTGCAGTAGCGGGCCAGTGTACTGGAGTCCGGCAGGAAGCGGCCGCTGAACGGCTTCCGCCCGGATGACACCACGACATACTCGGGATCGACGGCGGCAATGAAAGGCAGCGTGCTCGACGTCTCACTGCCGTGGTGCGCGATCTTCAGCACCGTCGAATGCAGCGCCGAAGCCCCGACGGAGTCGAGCAGCATCCGCTCTGCATATCTTGGCGTATCCGGATCATCGTCGCGATCCTTTCCCTCCGCGTCCCCCATGAAGAGAATGCTTTGCGTCCCGTACTCGATGCGGAGCACGATGGACGCATTGTTCTCGAGAGTGTTTCCGCTGCCCAGGCCATCCGGCCGGCCGGGATACGCATAGAGAAACTGCACCTTCAATTCGTCTCCCCAATCGGGCGTCCCGAACGCAGCTCGGCCGATATGCTCAACGATGGGATGCCCTTCGGCGGATTCCGCATCCACGAGCGACCGGAATCCGGCCCACTTCGGTCCCTCCTTGGGGTAGCCGGAATCGTAGAACTCGCGGACGTCGAAGTGGCGCAGGATCCCGGCGGCGCCGGGATAGTGATCGTCATGCGGGTGGGTGATGATCATTGCGTCGATGACGGCACCCTCGTGCGCCTGGGCCATCAGGTAGCGGAGAAAGTGATTCCTGGAATCGGTTCCGTCGGGCCCGCCGTCAATGACGATGTTCCTGCCTTCATACCAGCCATTGCCCGGAATGTTGTCGTCGAAGGTATGGATCCAGATGGCGTCGCCCTGACCAACGTCCACGATATGCACGTCGAGCCACGCATCGTCCCGGTCGCCCGGCTCCTCGACTGCGCCGGAATCGGCAGCAGCCAGGAACTTCTTCGCTGCCCAGCCGGTCTGGCCGCTGGCCAGCCGAACCTGGCGCCAATAGGCGGCAACGCCCACCGCCTGCACGGCTGTACCCGGCGGGACGCAGGCGATGGGTTCGGTGGCTGTGTCGGGACTCGGTCGGATCCGGAGACAAGGCGCAGCGCTTGCCCGCACCGTAAATGTCGCCGGTGCCTGGGCTCGCGCAGCCCCCGGCAGGGTGACGGCCAGTGCGAGAAGCAGGCTGGTGCGCATGATCTCTCCGCAGTTGAAACGGCGGAAGCTTCAGGTGGATGACCGGGAATGAAGAGCAAGATGGGGAGGTGAGCGGGGCGGCGCCATGTTCGTAGACGCACCCCCACCCCGGGACGCAAAAGGCCGGGACCCGATTCGAGTCCCGGCCACCACACCCAACCTGCCCGCCCTGGCCGTCTTGCCCGTCTTGTCCGTCTTGTCCGTCTTGTCCAGAGGCGCCGATCGGAATCGAACCGATGAATGGAGGTTTTGCAGACCTCTGCCTTACCACTTGGCTACGGCGCCGGAGCGAAGAAGAATAGCGGCTGTGGCCGCCATCGGAAAGCCGGAGCCAAGTTGCTGTCCCCACTAAACTTCCCTTCTGTCATGTCGCAATGTGAAACTTCCGGTGTAGCGAGCGCGTACAGCGACGCTGCGGTCGAACCGCCTACTCGGGAGTCTGGTTCATGCGACGTCTCTTCCAGTTCGTCCTCCTCGCGGGTCTCACGCTGCTGGCCGCTGTCACTGCGCTGACCATTCGGACGCCCAGCCGCGCCCAGCGCTGGCTCGCCGAGTATGACAGCACGAAGCATTACCTGGCGGCGGCGGACGCCAATTTCGATTGGGTTGTCGCCCGGAAGAAGCTCGACCTCCCCGCGCTCGACTCCACCACGCGCGCCAAGGTGGCCCACTCCTGGACCTCGGTCGGCGCCGCGTGGACCGTCCACAGTTTCGTGTGGCAGTTCGACGACGGCCACACCCGCGCCCGCATCCGGCCGGCGCTCTGGTGGCAGGGCGTGCGGGGCAGCGCTGGCAATTCGAGATCGGTCAGTGCCATCGCGACGTCCGAGGCGGCACCATCGCACGAAAGCCCTGTCCTGATAGCCAGCATGTCCGCCGCCGAAGCATGCCGCGCCGTCGGCCTCGACGTGAGCGCGCGTCCCGACGGCTGGTCGCTTCCCTTCCCCGACGCCGCCGGCGCCGAACTGGTGCCGGACGCCGAATTTCCGGCAGTCATCGTGCCGCTCACGAACGGCCGCACGGTTGCCATTCTCCGGGTCGCCAGCTTCGGGCATGAGCATTTCGGGCCCAGCTGCGAACGCGCCTGGTCGGCGTACCGCACCACGGTTCCCCAACCCTGCACCGGCGACTGCGTCGCCCGGCTGGAAGCGGCCGTCATGCGGGAAGCC
>DASSOW010000351.1:0-4634 GCA_035700175.1 Gemmatimonadales bacterium
CGTCCAGCACTAACGGAGTCAATATGCTCAAACAAACCGCCGTCTTCCTTCTTAGCGCGGGACTACTGCTCCAGGCCTGCCAGGCCCGGGGCCAGGCGCCACCCAGTTCCAGCCGGGCCGAAGTTGCCCAGGGCAGCAGCAAGCCGAGTGATGCCGAACTGCGGCAACGGCTCACGCCGCTGCAGTATCAGGTCACCCAGCACGAGGCCACCGAGACCCCTTTCCATAATGCCTACTGGGACAACCACGAGGCAGGCATCTACGTGGACATCGTCTCGGGCGAGCCGCTCTTCAGCTCGCTGGACAAGTTCAACTCCGGCACCGGCTGGCCCAGCTTCACCAAGCCGCTGGAGCCGGCGAATATCAAGGTCAAGGAGGACCACCGCCTGCTGGAGGAGCGCACCGAGGTCCGGTCGGCCCACGCCGACTCGCACCTGGGTCACGTCTTCAACGATGGCCCCGCACCCACCGGTCTGCGCTATTGCATGAACTCGGCGGCGATGCGCTTCATCCCGGTGGACAGCCTGCAGACTGAGGGGTACGGGAAGTACGTGCCGCTGTTTGCGAAAGCAAAGGGGAAGCCATGACAGGGCGGACAAGGCGGACGGGCCAGACGGGTTTGGCTGGGCTGGTGGCGGTGTTGATGGCCGCCGGCGTTTCAGCGCTCAGCGCACAGCGCACAGCGCATAGCGCACCACAGCCTGCTCCCGCCGCCCAAACTGCCGTCTTCTCCGGCGGCTGCTTCTGGGGTGTGCAGGCGGTGTTCGAGCACGTGAAGGGCGTGATCCGGGCGGAGTCGGGGTACACGGGCGGCAAGGCGGGCGACGCGGACTATGAGACGGTGAGCACCGGCCGCACCGGCCACGCCGAGTCGGTCCGGGTGGAGTACGATCCGTCACAGGTCACGTACCAGCAGTTGCTCGACGTGTTCTTCAGCGTGGCGCATGATCCCACCCAGCTGAATCGCCAGGGGCCGGACCACGGCACGCAGTATCGCTCCGCCATCTGGTACACCACGCCCGCGCAGCGCTCGGCGGCCGTAGACTACATTGTCCGGCTCAACCGGGGCGGGAAACTCAGTGGTCCCGTGGTGACCACGGTCAAGCCACTCGACCACTTCTATGTCGCCGAGGAGTACCATCAGGATTACTACTTCACGCATCCGGACTCGCCGTACATCGTCTATAATGATGTACCGAAGGTGGAAGCATTGAAGCGGGCGTTTCCGGGGCTCTGGCGGGAGAATGCAGTCCTGAGTCGTACGACATAGGTCGTACGACCCATGACGTACGACTTGCGACGGTCTTCATGCTCCTGACCATCCTCATCACCGCCGCTGCGACGCTGTTCCTGGTCGTGGCGGCGATGAATTTTGCAATACCGGAAAAGCGGCTGGAGCGGCGCACACCGCACCTCTACGGCATCGCGAATCCTCAGTTCCGGCGCGAAATGTCGGTACTGCTGGGGCCCTCGATCGTGGCCGGCAACCGGGTCACAGCACTGCAGAACGGTGACGAGATCTTTCCGGCCATGCTGGACGCCATCAGCTCCGCGCGTGCCTCCATCACCTTCGAGACGTACATCTACTGGTCAGGCGAGATTGGTGAGGCCTTCACCGAGGCGCTGTCCGAGCGGGCCCGGGCCGGCATCCCGGTCCATGTAACGGTCGACTGGCTGGGCAGCATCAAGATGGAGCACGACCTGCTGGAGCGGATGGAAGAAGCTGGCGTCAAGCTCAAGCGCTATCGCCCGCTGCACTGGTACAACCTGAGCCGCATGAACAACCGGACCCATCGGAAGCTGCTGGTGGTGGACGGCAAGGTCGGCTTTACCGGCGGCGTCGGCATCGCAGACCAGTGGCAGGGAAGGGCGACGGATCCCGATCATTGGCGCGACTCGCACTTCCGGATCGAGGGGCCGGCCGTGGCGCAACTGCAGGCGGCCTTCAATGACAACTGGATCAAGATCACCGGCGAGGTCCTGAACGGTGAGACGTACTTCCCGCCGCTCGGGCGGGCGGGCGACGTCGACGCGCACCTGTTCATCGCCTCACCGGCGGGCGGCAGCGAGAGCATGCACCTCATGTACCTGATGAGTGTCGCTGCGGCAGAAAAGAGCATCGATCTCGCGGCGTCCTATTTCGTGCCGGACGAACTGCTGAGCCGGGCAATGATCGCCGCGCGGAAGCGCGGTGTGCGGGTGCGGATCCTGGTGCCAGGACCCTACATCGATTCGGCGACGGTGCGGATTGCATCCAAGGCCGAGTGGGGCGACCTGCTGGGAGCGGGTGCGGAGATCCATGTCTACCAGCCCACGATGCTCCACACCAAGATGCTGATCATCGACCGGGAGCTGGTCTCGGTGGGATCCACCAATTTCGACCCGCGCTCGTTCCGGCTCAACGACGAGGCAAGCCTCAACATCTATGATGCTGGTTTTGCGGCTGAGATGACCAAGGTGTTCGAAACGGATCTCCAACAGGCCACGTCATACACGCTGGAGATGTGGAGACGCCGCCCGCTCCGGGAGCGGCTGGAAGAGAAGATCGTGCGACCAATCAGGGCCTTGCTCTAGTCAGGTATACGGGATGCCCATGCAGCAACTGAAGTTTGAGACGAGCCGCCTCAGGGGCGAGCCGCTTCAGCCGCATCATTACGATGAAATCTTCCGCATGCACCAGGATCCCCGCGTCATGGCGACGTTGGGCGGCCTCAGGGGCGAGGCGGAGTCGCGCGCGTATCTCGAGTTCAACCTGGCGCACTGGCGGCAGCATGGCTTCGGATTGTGGATCGTGCGGGACCGGCGCGACGGGCGAGTCGCCGGGCGCGCCGTCATCCGGCACCTGGAAGTTGAGGGAACGGACGAAGTGGAAGTGGGCTACGGATTTTATCCAGAGTGGTGGGGACGGGGTCTCGCCACCGAGGCGGCGACGGAACTGGTGAGGTCGGGCTTCGAAGCCCTGAAGCTTCCGACGCTCGTCGCCATCACCCAGACCACCAACACCGCGTCCCAGCGCGTGCTGGAGAAAGCGGGGCTCAGTCGGGAGCGGGAATTCCTCCACGGCGGCACGCCGGTTTCACTCTATCGCATCCGGTCAAAAGCGCTATATACCTGAAGCTTCCATCACTGGAGGGCTTCATGACGCGGACCTCCCAGCGCGCTACCAGCCAGACAATGATCATTCATGTCAGGACGTGACTTTCGTGCTTTCGTGTTTTCGTGTGCAGTGGTTCCTGGTCAATAAAGGCAGGGAGATCTGATGTCCAAGGACGACGTAACCGTGGTCATCCGCTATGAAGCCAAGCCCGGCATGGCCGACACCGCCGTGGGCGAACTGACCGCGCTCATCAATACAGTGATCAAGGAAGAACCGGCGTGCCGGGGGATCTGGTTGCACCAGGACACCGGCACGCCGGAGAAATTGCTGCTGGTGGAGCATTGGACCAGCCAGGAGGCCTACACCGGGCCACACATGCAGACGCCGCACCTCACGGCGTTCGTGGGACGGGCGTTCGAATTCCTGGCGGGCCCGCCCGAGATCACCTTCTGGCGCGGGGTAGCATCGGCGATACCGGAATAGACCCGCGACCCGCGACCTGCGACCTGCGACCTGCGACTAACGCTCGCTGATCAGCGTGCCCCGCGCCACGTCGTAGATCCGGCGATGTATGATGACGCCCGTGCGCCGAGCGTCCACGACCTGTACCTTCACGACCTTCCGGTCCTCGCTGGGACGGTAGAGGATCCAGCTGCCTGCCGGAGCCACTCGCTCGATATTATTGCAGTTGCGGGCCTTGGCCTGGTGGCCCGGCGGATTGCCGGGAATCCAGACCTTGCAGAGCCCGGGCGGCGGCAAGTGGCCGGGAGGAATCCCCAGCGTCGCCGCTGAGCTGGCCGACGCGCTCGATGCCCGCGCCGGCGTCCGCCATGGCTCGGGCTCCGGTGCCGGTTGCCGGGTTGAGGTCGTGTTGACCGTGCTGCAGGCCGTTGCAGTGAGAATTGCGAAGACCGGCCCGAGAAGCGACGCTGCCCGCATGGTTCCTCCGGGGAATACGGGTTCCGGGCGGTTGAGGGGCAGAAAGTGTGCCCGAGGGATGGGCGCTGGCTGCTGGTCGCTGGCTGCTGCTCGGGGGTCGCGGTATGCGGCGTTCGATGAATTGCGTTCGATGCCCACAACAACTGAATCCGCAGATTACGCAGATTTCGCGGATTGTTCCGAATCTCTGGCAGTCATCTGAGCAATCTGTGTAATCTGCGTAATCTGTGGACCGACGTGTAAATCAGATCACTGCAGGTACCTGCCGCCGAGCGATATACGACCCACGACCCACGACCCACGACCCGTGACTCGTGACTCGTGACCCACGACTAGTTTGGAGTATCAATGTCATCCGACCGAGGCGCCGGTGCGCGCGCCGCTGACGAAGATTTCTTCCGCCTGCTGGCGAACGCCGACACCGCCGGGCTGGACAACTTGCTCACCGATGACTTTGTCCTCATTGACGTCTTTCGCGGCGCGGAGATTTCGCGTCCCGCCCTCCTCGCCCTGATCGAATCGGGCCAGCTCAGGTTTGCACCGGTGACACCGATGGACGTCACGGTTCGCCTGCATGGCACCACCGCCATCGTCAGCG
>DASSOW010000352.1:0-3008 GCA_035700175.1 Gemmatimonadales bacterium
AGGGGCAAAGCCATGGCTTTGCCCCTACACGTCACCACCGCCCGCTCACCTTGAACACCAGATCAATCCCATTATCGCCCGGCTTGAGATCCTCCGTCATGCCGATGCGCCATTCGTTCCCGCCGGAGGAGTGAATCATCCAGCCGAAGTCGCCAGTGAGCTCCCGACTGTCGAGTGACGTGAGCGTCGTGTTCTGATAATACGGCGTGTGGTAGAAGAAGTAGCCGTAGATGGACTGCCCGCCCCAGAGATGGATCCGCACTCCGGTCGTCCCCATCGCGAAGATGCTCCGCTGGTACTCACTGAGCACGCCATGCTTCGGCGTGAAGCCGGCGCCCGCGGAAATTTCCCAGTAGAACGGCTCCGCCAGGTCAATCCGCAATGTGTGCGTGGCGCTCACGCTCGGCACGCCGCGGCCCAACTGTCCGTGGCCCGTGGCCGTGGGCAGGGTAATGCCGAGCGTGGACTGCTGGAAATAGTCGTGGCGAAAACCGATCGTGGCGCGCGCGTCGCCCAGCGCGAAGGGGGTGCGTTCGGGCGCCAGGTGCGTCCCATCCGGAAGCGTCAGCTCGAAGCCGTAGGTGTTCCTGGGGCGGGCAGTCCGTTCCGGCTGCACGAATCCGATCTGCCGGTGATACCAGACAAAGAACCCATCCGCAAAGCCGGCGTAGCTGCCGACCGCCTCGCCTTCAAGTGAAAGCCAGAAGCGCGGCGTGAGATCCCGGGTCCAGCCGATGGTGGTCCGCATCAGCTCGGCATCGAGCAGGTAGCTCGCACTGCCCTTCACATCCCGCTCGATCGCGTTGCCGTATTCGAACGAGGCCGACCAGCGGTCGCGCGAGAGATCGTAAGGCAGGTACGGCCGGTAGCTGAGCCCGCTCCGCGAAGCCGACATGGGGTTGAGCGGGCGGCCCGATGGCGGGGACTGCGCAAGGGCGGGCGAGGCGATGCCGCCCAGCAGAATCGTCACAATTAAAATGGATTTCACGGCGAGGAAGATAGCGACTAGGCCCGCGCTGTCATTGCGACGGTGCGAAGCACCCGAAGCAATGACACTAATCCCTCAGCGCAACTGCCCCACCACCACATGCCGCTTGTGCGACCGGAGCACCTCGAACCGGATCGTGTCATCGGGCGCATACGTGCGGAGGATCCGAATCAGGTTGGACGGACCATCGGGTCGGCGGCCGTCAATGCTCAGCACCACGTCGCCGCCGCGCAGGTTGAGCGACGACTCGCGTGGAATGCTGATGACGAGTACGCCGTCGTCACTCCCGAAATAGCGGCCCAGGTCGGGGTTGAGCGGCGCCAGCTCGATGTTCATGAGCGCGCTGCGCGGATTGGCCAGCCGGTACGCGAACACGCTTCCTTCCCATTCATCCGGTACCGTCACGGCTTCGGCCCGGTGCAGCGAGCCCAGCGCCCCGTTGAGTGGCGGCTCGTTCACCACCATCGGAACCAGATGTACTGTCCTGCGGAGATTGCCCCGGCGATACTCGATGGCCACCGTGTCATCGGGCGTCAGCCGGCTCTGCAGCAGCCAGAGCTGCACGGCGGCCGAGGTCAGCGGCTGGCCGTTCACCCGCGTGACATAGTCACCGGTGCGCAGTCCCGCGCGGTCGGCCGGACTGCCGGGCGTGATGAGCGTGATGGGATAACCGGTTTCATCGTTGGATGGCATCGCCGTGTTGACCACGATACCGACGACCGCCCGCTGGATCGAGGGCATGCCCCGCACCACCCAGGTACCCCCGACCGGTTCGGCGCCGCGGGACGGCGACTGCGCAGCGAGCGGAACGGCAATGACAAGGGAGAGTGCGACGAGCAGACGGGACCGCATGATCAGAATCCTACGCTGCTGGCCCGGGTAACGTGGACATCCACCAGCGCGTCCATGAGGCCAACGCGCTGCCGCCAGAGGTCCAGGCGTTCCTGGTCCTGAATCACCGGCTCCGGCGCCATCTCGGCAGCCTGCAGCCGCTGGTCCACCTGGGCGATCCGATCCTCCAGCACCTGCGCTACGCCGGCGGTGCGGCCGTTGATCACCCGGCCATTGGGATTGTACGCGTCGAGTACCTGCTCGAGCGTGGCCGACTGGGCCTGCGCTTCCTCGATGGCTGCCGCAGTGACACCGCCATCATTGGCAGGCGCCGGCAGCAGGCGCGGCCCGACCAGCACGATGGCGGCGATCGATGCCGCGAGCGCGAGGCCCAGCGCGCCGCTCCGCCGCAGGCGGCGGACGCGAAGCTCGGCCTGGCGCCGTGCAGCGACCGGCGCCCACATGTCACGCGCGGGGCGCAGCACCGGCAATGCCCTGAGCCGGGCGCTTCGCTGGTGCAGCCGGTCAAGTTCCGCGCTGCACGTGGGGCAGGACGCGACGTGCTCGCGCAGGGCGAACTGGCCCGGCTCGCTGGCAGGCTCGCGAAGCGACAGCAGCTGCTCCACGCTGAGGTGCGTCATGATGCCGGCACCTCCTCGCCCAGCCAGCGGCGGAGCCGAGCATGTGCGCGGGCGAGCTGGGACTTGGAGAAGCTCGCGGTCCGGCCCATCATGCTGGCGATTTCCTCGTGGGTGTATCCCTCGACATCGTGCAGCCATACTACGGCGCGCGATGTCTCGCTCAGGCTCTCCAGGGCCGTTTCCAGATCCATGCGGAGCAGCGTTTCGTCGCGTCGGGCCGGCGCGGCGTATTCATGCAGTTCATCGGTATCGCGGTACTTGTTCCGGCGGAGCTTCATCAGGGCCTTGCTCGAGGCGATGGTGCGGACCCAGCCCCAGAGGCTTCCGTCACCGCGATAGCGGCTGATGCTGCGGCAGACCTCAAAGAACGTTTCCTGCACTACATCTTCCGCATCTTCAGTGGTGCGGCAGATGCGCCGAGCGAGGTTGTAGACTGGAACCTCGAAAGCGCGACAGACCGTCTCGAGTGCCGCGGCGTCGCCTGCCTTGGCTTCGGCCAGGACGGCATCAGCGGCAGAGAAGGAATCCATGACGAGGGCTCGGGTCAT
>DASSOW010000353.1:0-4424 GCA_035700175.1 Gemmatimonadales bacterium
GGTCAGCACCCCAGGCTCACACAGCCGGTCGAGCGTCATGGCAAGGAGCGGCGCGCGGTTCCAGGTACAGATGGCGATGGTCAGCTTCTGGTCGGGCGGTGGGGCAGCGGTCATGCGGGAGTCTCCGGGTGTGGGCTTCGAGCGCTCAGCGCACAGCGCACCTATTCAATAAGTCCAACAATGCACCGGAGCAGTGACAGTGATCACGGGATAAAAAAAGGGCGGCCAATGGCCGCCCTTTGATGGTCCAGCAGACTGCGCGTCGCTAAGTGATTACGCCTTCTTGTTGCGACGACGGACCAGCCCGGCGCCGCCCATCCCGGCGAGGCCGGTGGCGAGCAGCGACATGGTGATCGGTTCCGGCACGGTGGTGGTCGGTGGACCGCAGCCCTCGACATAGGCACCGCCATCGGGGCCGTTCACGCCATTGTTCGGATCAACGAACAGCTTGTTCGACTCGCAGGCCCCGAAGCCGCCGGTGTGGATGCCGAGGGACAGGCTCTGCCAGTTGTCGTTGAACGTATCGTCAAAGACGAACTTGAACTGCGCCGTCTCGCCTACCTGCAGCTTCGGACCACTGAACTTGAAGCCAGTTGCCGTGCTGAGCGGGCCACCGCTGCCGGTGAGTGCGTTCTGGGCGCCAAAGGTGAAGCTGGCGGCACCGCTGGACGTGCCACTGGTGGGGACGGCGTCGCCAACGGCGATCTCGTGCAGCTCGCCACCGCTGTCCAGGCGCACATCAAGCGTCAGCGTGTTGGTCGTGGCGTCGTACGAACTGGTGAGTGTCACACAGGTGTACGCGCTCGCGCCGCCACAGATCTGCGTGTTGTTGAACGGGCCGAATGCCCACGCAGGACTGGCGAATGCCAGCAGCGCGGCAGCGGCACCAATTCCGCGAATGACATGCTTCATACGCTACGGTCCTCTCAGTAAAACGTGAAGGGTGACTCGTTGGTGCGCTTACCGCTGGGCGCGTGAGTGGCGAAATCCCTGCCAGCCGATCCAGAGAAACGCCACCGGATACAGAATTGCCTGAGCCACGGTCTTGGCCACCGACTTCTTCAGGCCGAGACGAGCGGCCGGCTCCTGCACCGTACGAAAGGCAAGCGGCAGATTGAGCGCCCACATCACTGCCGCGGCCAGGATAATCACTGCAACAGCGATCGCGATGATCGCCCAGACCCGCGTGCCCTGTATCCATCCCCTCGCCACCGCCGCCCCCAGCAGCAGGGCCAATCCCAGCATCGGAACTGTCAGGCCGTTCAGTGCGGACCCGATGGTTCCGAATTCCCACTCCGGATTGCCGAACATCAAGGGGTAGACCGCGATGCCGATGTCAAGCATTCCGGAGATCAGCAGCACGCCACCCACCCAACCCAGCAACTTCCACCCGTAATCGGGGGCCGGCGGCCGCCAATTGCGCTTCCGGCCCTCCGTGTCCTCCCGCACCAGTACGCGAGGTGAAGCCATTGGCCCTCAGCACAATCGTTCGAGGTGAATTATGCAGAAGTCAGGCCACCACTTAGCCCGCTTCGGGGAACCAGCTATCTAATTTTCTGACAACAATTTATTCGACACTTGGCCGGGTCTCAAGGCTGAACATCCGGCAGTATACCCACATCAGTTGTGGCGGCCACTCACCAACTACTTTTCAGCCCATGCCCACCCCAGGCCGCCGCCTCGCCTTGATGGTTGCCGGCACCGCACTCGCGGTCATCGCCGCTTGCACTCTGGTACCCCTGCCACGGCAGCTGACGGAGTCAGCCGCCACTCCATGGTACTGTCTCGTCTGTGGCGATCAAGGCATGGTGGATGTACTGCTGAACGTAGCGCTATTCGTGCCACTGGGCGTCGGTCTCGGCATGCTGGGGCTGAGGCCCCTCCGGGCGGCCGCCACGGGCTTCCTGCTCGCACTGGCTATCGAGTTGCTACAGGCCACTTTAGTGACCGGGCGGGACGCCAGTCTCAGCGACGTACTCACCAACGCCGGAGGTACCTTGGCCGGGGCCATCCTGGTGACCCTGGCTCCCGGGCTGTGGCGTCCATCCGTGGCAGCGGCCCGGCGGCTCGCGCTGGGGGCCGGCCTCGCCTGGCTGGCCCTGCTGATGGGCAGCGGCTGGCTGCTCACGCCTGATCGCCCTCGCACACCCCCAAGCCTCGTCCGCGCGCCGGTCGTTCCGTTCCTCGAACCCTTCCCCGGCTCGATCGTCCTGGCCACCTCCGATAGCTCGGCGAATTCCTGGCGGCTGCATGCCGACGTCGTCACCGACCGGCTGACTGACCGGCTGGCACCGGTGCTGGAGCTCCGCGATGGAGGGCACTTTCCTCTGGCCCGTCTGGGCCAGCTGGGACAGAAACCGGTCTTCTCCTGGCGCCTGCATGCCACCCGGGCGTTTCTGCGTACGCCCGCCGTGCGACTGTATGGTGGGGTGCTGCCCGATGCTGCGGTCCCTGCTACGCTGGAAGGAGGAAAGGCGGGTCCGATCTTGTGGGCTGCCGGGACCGTGAACGGCCAGCGTCACGCAGCCGAGCTGGCCCTTACGCCCGGGCTTGGCTGGATGCTGCTCCTGCCGCTCAACTACCCGTTCGACGTTCACAGCCGCTCGACCTCAGCGGTGTGGCTGGCGCTGCCCCTGTTGCTGGTTGGGTTCTGGGCCGGCCGGGCACGAGCCGGGTTCGCGCTGGTCATTGCCGCGACGGCGCTGCTGTTGCTGTCAGGCCTGGAAGGAACGGCGGCCGTGTTTCACCTGGCCCGGGACGGGACGCTGGCGTGGGGGATGGGGATTGGAGCGGTGGTAGGCGGATGGGCGTGGGGCATGAGGCGTGAGGCATGAGGCGTTACAAGCCCCACGCGCCATGCCCTACGCTTCCAGCTCCTCCACCAGTACCGACTCCCCACCCAGCGCCTTGAGGGCCGCTTCGCCATAGAAGAGCCGGATGTACTTGGCCTGCGTGGCCGTGAGGCGGCGGACTGCCCACGACAGATGGACGAAGTGCGGTTCCACTGGTGGCGTGAACGGATGCATGCCGCACTCCGCCGGGAGCCGGTTGCCCTTCCGCGTATTACAGCTGCTGCACGCCGTGACGCAATTGCCCCAGTCGTTGCCGCCGCCGCGCGACAGCGGGATCACGTGATCGCGCGTCAGGCATTCACGCGACCGCAGGTCATGCTGGCTGCGATGGCAGTACATGCACCGATATCCGTCCCGTGCGAAGAGGAAGGTGTTGGTCACCTGGCGGCGGAATCGGCGGGGAACGTGAATGAAGCGGACGAGGCGGATGATGGCGGGACGGGGGAATTCCATCCTCGCACTTCGAACGACATCATCGTCGTCCGCCTCCACGATCTCCGCCTTTCCTTCAATAACCAGACGAAGAGCACGCCGCACCGGTACCATGGTCAGCGGTTCGAAGGATGCGTTGAGCGCGAGACAGCGCACGGCATTCTCCTCGTGTGGTTGAAGGACGTCCATTCACGCGACGCTGTACGCTACTGTGACGTCCCGCCTTGGAGCAAGGGCTATCGGGGTACGCGAGTCATGGGTCCCGAGTCACGAGTCGCGGGTCGCGGGTCGCGGGTTGAGGGGCTCGGGAGGCGAGCCGTGAGCGTGTCGCGCGTCATCGTGGCCGAAGTGTCCTGCGGCAGCCCGAACCCGAACGGGCTCAGGATGCCCTGGGTATGAATGGGACAGTACTGCGTGGGCTCGGTGCCAGGAATGAACGACTCGATCTCGTGATCTTCCTTGGGGCAGAACGCCGTGGCCAGATAACCGGTTGTATTGTCGATCTCGGCCACGGCCAGGTCTGAGGGGCGGGCCCAGGCCTTGGGTACCGGCCGCCGGGAGTAGATCTCGTTCATGACTGAAGTCCAGGCTGGCGCAGCGAGGCGGCCGCCCTGGGCATTGCTCATGATCTTGGTCGGCTGGTCGAACCCCATCCAGACGCCGGTCACCAGATCCGGCGTAAAACCGATGAACCACACGTCATTGTAGTCGTTGGTGGTGCCGGTCTTGCCGCCCGCCGGGAAGCGGATCCTGGACCCGACCGACCCCGCGGCAGTGCCCTTCCGCACCACATCGCGCAGAACGTCCACCATGAGCCAGGCCTGCTCCGGGCTCATCACCGGCACCAGCCGTGGCTTCGGCTCCCACACGATATTGCCGTTCCGGTCTTCCACCCGCTCGATCGCAAACGGCTCAGCGCGCTCGCCAAGGTTGGCAAAGGTGGTGTAGGCACTGAACATCTCCAGCGGGATCACATCCGCGGAACCGATGGCGATGGCGGGCACCGGCAGGATCCGTGAGGTGATCCCATAGCGCCGTGCCTCGCTGATGATGGCATCGGCCCCGATCTGGAGGCCGAGCTTGATCGCGGGAATGTTCCGCGATTGGTAAAGATTCCAGCGCAGCGTGTGGGCACCGGTG
>DASSOW010000354.1:0-5142 GCA_035700175.1 Gemmatimonadales bacterium
GACGCATCCGCGCGATGGCCTGCTCACGGGTAGGCGCCCATATGATCAGCTTCGCAAGCATCGAGTCGTAATACAGCGTCACTTCGCTGCCCACTTCGATGCCTGCGTCCCAGCGAACCCCGGGACCGGCCGGCGGGCGCAGCCAGGACACTCGACCGGTAGTGGGCAGGAAGCCGCTGGCCGGGTCCTCGCTGGTGATGCGGCACTCGATGGCCCAGCCGCGGGGATGCAGCGTCCCGGCATGCACCCGCATCCGTTCGCCACCCGCAATCCGCAGCTGCTCGCGCACGAGGTCCACGCCGTAGACCAGCTCGGTCACCGGATGCTCCACCTGGATCCTGGTGTTCATCTCGAGAAAGTAGAAGCGGCCCCCGGCGCCAAGCAGAAATTCGCAGGTGCCCGCACCACGATAGCCGACTGCTTCCGCCGCGGCCACCGCTGCGGCTCCCATCTCGGCCCGGAGCGCGGCCGACACCGCCACGGAGGGTGATTCCTCGACCAGCTTCTGGTGCCGCCGCTGGATGGAGCACTCGCGCTCGCCCAGGTGGGTCGTGCGTTCGTGATCGGCCAGCACCTGGATTTCGACGTGCCGGGGACGCTCGATGAATTTCTCGAGGTACACCGACGCGTCGCCGAAGGCCTTGAGCGCCTCCGACGCTGCCGTCTCGAGCGCGGGAGCAAGCCCGGCTTCGTCCTCCACCACGCGCATGCCCTTGCCGCCACCGCCTGCCGCCGCCTTCACCATGACAGGAAAACCAATCTCCCTCGCCAGCTTGAGCGCAGCAGATGCCTTCGTCACCGGCGCCGAGCCGCCCGGCACGATCGGCACACCGGCGGCCGCCATCCGGCGACGCGCCTCGGTCTTGTCCCCCATCGCCGCGATGGCAGCGGGCGGAGGCCCTACCCACACGAGTCCCGCATCCTCCACGGCGGTGGCAAAGGCCGCGCGTTCCGCCAGGAAGCCGTAGCCGGGATGCACGGCATCGGCGCCGCTCCTGCGGGCGGCCTCGATCAGCTTGGCGATGTCGAGGTAGCTCTCACCGGGCGCGTTGCCACCGAGCGCCAGGGCGTAGTCGGCGGCGCGCACAGGCGGGCCCGCGCGATCGGCGTCACTGTGGACGGCTACCGCCTCGATGCCCTCTTCATGGCATGCGCGCACGATGCGCAAGGCGATTTCGCCTCGGTTGGCTATGAGAACACGACGGATCATGGAGAAGATTTCGGTTGGACTCGGGTCGTGGGTCGCGGGTCGTGGGTCATGAGTCGCCGGTCGCGAGTCTCATGACCCATGACTCAAGACTCATGACTCACTGCGCACACACACCCGCCGGCAGACTCCCCGCCACCGGCGCGAGGCTCTGGCAGAGCAGGTCGTTCTGGCGCGCGGCGGCACCGTAGATGGCGAGCACGTCACTGGCCCAGACACTGCCGCCGTTGGCGACATCCACGACAAGTGACGTGAGCGAGAGCGGTACATCGGGCGCACGAGCAGTGGAGTCACTCACCCGCATCAGGCGGAGCGGCGTCCACGCCAGGTCGGGCATGCCGCCCAGCCCCATGGCGGGCGCGAGGCACAGCGGTCGCGAGGCGGCAGCGCTCCTGAGCGCCTCCGACAGCGAGGCCGTCGCGTCCACGCCCAGGACCGAGGCCATGCGTGCACGATAGAGTGGATCGGTGGCGTAGAGATCGACTCGCAGCGGTATCAGGTCGCGCCGGCCCGCCTCAGCCATGGCGCCGTGCCATGCGGCCAGCCATTCGACTTCGGAGCCGGTGATGACCACGCCATTGGCCGGACAGGAGGCCGCGAAGTTGCGACCCAGCTCCGCCACGATCGGTGGCAGCGGCGGCAGTGCGGCGGCCGCGCCCTGGGCCGCGGCCCAGCCGGAATCCTCGAGAGTCAGCAACGTGCGATCGAGCGACACGAGCGCGCGATACAGCGCCGCCGAATCCACATGGAGACGGATGGATTCATCTACGGCAACTGAGGCGAGCGAGAGGAAGACATCAGCGGAGGGATCACCATGGTGGCCGGCGCGATGCCAGTCGCGGGCATCCATTCGGTAGAACTTGGCAAGCAGGAACCAGGCGCGGCCATCGCTCTGCGCCACCGCCAGGTAGCGGCCCAGCATCTCGATGCCGAGTCCGCGCTCGCCCTGCCGGTTCAGCTCGGCGGCCCTTGGCGCGACGTTCGGGTCCACGGCGCCCTGGCCGGACACCGGCATGGGCGCGAACACAAGCATGGCTCCGAGGGTCGTGGCGCCGAGACCCCTGCTCCAGTAGCTACCTGCCAATGGTTGCATCGCACGTAACATGCGGTCGCACCCGGATTTCCGCCAGTCAGGCGGGTTCAGAGCGGAATGTTGCCATGCTTGCGGGGCGGGTTGCGGTCCCGCTTCCCCGTAAGCGTCTGCAGCGCATCGATGAGCCGAGGCCGGGTGTCGCGTGGATCAATGACGTCATCCACGTACCCGCGCTCTGCCGCCGCGTAGGGATTGGCAAAGCGAGCCGTGTACTCGGCGGTGAGCCGAGCTGTCTCAGCGGCGGGGTCGGCGGCCTCGCTGATCTCCTTCCGGAAGAGGATCTCCACCGCACCCTTGGGTCCCATGACGGCGATCTCGGCGGCGGGCCAGGCGAGGTTCACGTCACCCCGGATGTGCTTGCTGCTCATCACGTCGTAGGCGCCGCCGTAGGCCTTCCGGGTGATCACCGTGAGCTTCGGCACGGTGGCCTCGCAGTAGGCAAAGAGCAGCTTGGCACCGTGCCGGATGATGCCGCCGTGTTCCTGCACCACGCCCGGCAGGAAGCCCGGTACATCAACAAAGGTGACGATCGGGATGTTGAAGCAGTCACAGAAGCGGATGAAGCGCGCGGCCTTGCCGCTGGCGTTGATGTCCAGCACGCCGGCGAGCACCGCGGGCTGGTTGGCGACGAGACCAACGGGCCGTCCACCCAGGCGGCCGAAGCCCACCACGATGTTGTCGGCATAGCCCGCGTGCACCTCGAGCACATGACCGTCGTCCACCACCCGCCGCAACACGTCGAGCATGTCGTAGGGCTGGTTGGGTGAGGCCGGCACCACATCGAGCAGTGCCTCGTCCCGGCGGTCGGAAGGATCGCCGGTGTGGCGGACGGGGGGCGGGTCAACGTTGTTTCCCGGCAGGAAGCCCATCAGCTCACGAATGGCCTGCAGGGCCGCGGGTTCACTGTCGAGGGTAAAGTGCGACACGCCCGACACCGAACCGTGGACATCGGCGCCGCCCAGGTCGTCGAAGCTCACCTCTTCATGCGTGACGGTCTTCACCACGTTGGGACCGGTGACGAACATGTAGCTCACGCCGCGCACCATGAAGACGAAGTCGGTGATGGCAGGGCTGTACACCGCGCCGCCGGCGCAGGGGCCGAGGATGGCACTGATCTGGGGGACGACGCCGGACGCGAGGGTATTGCGGAGGAAGATGTCAGCGTAGCCGCCCAGCGACACCACGCCTTCCTGGATGCGCGCGCCGCCCGAATCATTGAGCCCGATGACTGGCGCGCCATTGCGCACCGCCAGGTCCATGATCTTGCAGATCTTCTCGGCGTGGGCCTCGGAGAGCGAGCCGCCGAAGACGGTGAAGTCCTGGGAAAAGACGTAGACCAGCCGGCCCTCGATGCGGCCGTAGCCGGTCACCACGCCGTCGCCGGGATATTTCTCCTCGTCGAGGCCGAACTCGGTGGCGCGATGGGTCACGAAGCGGTCGAGCTCCACGAACGTGCCTTCGTCGAGCAGGAGGTCGAGTCGCTCGCGCGCCGTGAGCTTGCCCTTCTTGTGCTGCTGGGCGATACGCCGCTCGCCCCCGCCCTGCTCCGCCGCCGCCTGCCGCCGATGCAGCTCCTCCAGCCGTTCCCTGGATTCAGTCATGGGCAGAATGGAGGGGAGCCCTCCGCCCCGCGCGAGCCTTCCGGGTGTCAGCCGCCATCGCCAGCTGCCAGCGCAGAGACGCCAAGGAGCACTTGCCGGCTCATCGACTGAAGCACGGAGACACGGAGGCACGGAGGCGCGGAAAAAAGATCGGGGCCGGCGCTGATTTGATGCGTCAAATGCGCCGTGCGGGTGCATCATAGCTGGTGCTCAAGTCACTCGAAACCGATCACCTCACACGGGACGTGGTTGGCGCAGCGATCGACGTCCACCGCAACCTGGGACCAGGGCTGCTCGAATCCGCGTACCAAGCGTGCATGGAAGTCGAACTCCGTCTGCGACAATTGCCATTCCAGGCGGAGGTGGCATTGCCGCTCGAGTACAAGGGACATCTGATCGACGCTGCAGCATACCGACCCGACTTGATTGTTGACGATCGGATCGTGGTCGAGCTTAAGGCGGTGAGCGCTCTCCTCCCAATTCATTCTGCTCAGCTGCTAACATACATGCGCCTTCTCAAGTGCCGTGTTGGCTTGCTGATCAACTTCAATGTACCAGCCATTCGGCACGGGATTCGACGTCTGCTTAACGACTAGAAAGCCTCCGTGCCTCCGTGCCTCCGTGGTTCCCGTCAAGAACGCCTGCGTCCTCTGCGCCACTGCGTTGAAAAGGGTCGCCCGAAACGACGAAGCCCCCGATTGCTCGGGGGCTTCCTGTTGCATACGGGCTTGTTACTCAGCCGCTGGGGCGGAGGGTTCGGAGCTGGGTTCTTCGCTCTCGTCCTCGTCCGACGGCACGGGCCGGGCGGCCTTGGCGCGGTTGGCCGCCATTTCTTCTTCGGTGGTCTCGGGGTAGCCCACCACCGCCAGCACGATGCGGTGATGGATCGGGTCCACCTCCAGCACCGTCATGTCCACCGGCTGGCCTTCCTGCACCGCGTCACCCGGATTCTGCACATCGGGCTTGCCCAGCTGCGACACGGGGACGAAGCCCTCGATGTCGTTCCCCACATCCACCACGACGCCCTTGTCCATCAGCCGCAGCACGACGCCGCGCAGCTCCATGCCGATCGGGTAGGTCTCGCCGATCCGGAGCCAGGGATCTTCCTGCGCCTGCTTGAGGCCCAGGCTGATCCGCTTGTTCTCGGCGTCGATGTTGAGGATCAGCACCTCGACCGAGTCGCCCTTCTTGACGACTTCCGAGGGGTGCTGCACCCGCTTGGTCCACGACATGTCGGAGAT
>DASSOW010000355.1:0-5120 GCA_035700175.1 Gemmatimonadales bacterium
CGCGATGATCAACCTTGACATGGTGGGCCGGCTCAAGGACAAGCGCCTGATCGTCTACGGCGCCGCGACCGCCACGGAATTTCCGGCCCTCCTCGATTCGCTCAACTGGTACCAGGGCTTCGACCTGCGCAAGCAGGGCGACGGATACGGCCCGAGCGACCAGTCCTCGTTTTACGCGGCGCACTTGCCGGTGCTGCATGTCTTCACCGACCTGCATCCCGACTATCATCGCACCACCGATGATTGGGAGAAGCTGAACTTCGACGGACTTGCGCGGGTGATCGACTTCACCGCCGGGATTGCCTCGGCGCTGGGCAACCGCCGCTCGCCGCTCACGTTCGTGGAGGTCCCGGTGACGGCGCACGGCACCGCGCCCGGTGACTCGGTCGTCACCGGCGGGTATGGCGCCTATCTTGGGACCATTCCCGACATGAGCGACACACCGGGTGGTGTTGCGCTGAGCGGCGTTCGTGCCGGCAGTCCGGCCGACCAGGCGGGGCTCAAGGCAGGCGACATCATCACGAAGATCGGCCCGCACGACGTTCCCGATCTCCAGGGCATGACCGACGCGCTCCGCCGCTACAAGGCGGGCGACCAGGCCGACATCGTCATCCGGCGCAACGACAGCACCCTGACGCTCCACGCCACCTTCGGCACCAGGAACTGACGCATGGCCATCCTCAACGGGGACCGCGTCGTGGCAGCACTGCGCGGTGCGTTCGGGCGCGACCTGCTGGGCGCCGACCTGCTCAAGTTTGCGGCGGAAAAGATCCGCGCCGCCGGCCCGCCCTACACCTCGGTCTACATGTACATGCTGCACGACGGCGAGCTGGTGCTCGACGCCTACGATGGCCGTGAGACCGAGCACACCCGCATCGCCGTGGGTCACGGCGTCTGCGGCACCGCGGTGGCCGAGAAGCGCGACCAGAACGTGGGCGACGTGCGGGCCATCGAGAACTACATCGCGTGCAACCTGTGGACCCGCTCGGAGCTGGTGGTCCTCATCCGGCGCGGCGACCTGATCCTGGGCCAGATCGACATCGACAGCGACGTCCCCGACCCCTTCACGCCCGAGGAAGAGGCGGAAGTCCGCAAGGTGGCCGACGCGCTGGCCGTCCTGCTCTGAATGGCGGAGACCGTCACCCGGTCGGTTCGCGGCGTGGAGCTGTCGGAGCAGCGCGTCGGTGACGGACCACCGGTTGTGGTGCTGCATGGTGGCCCGGGCGCCGATCATGCCTACCTGCGCCCGGGCTTCGACCTGCTGGCCACCGGCCGAACGCTCATCTTCTACGACCAGCGCGGCGGTGGCCGCTCGGCGGTGGAGCGCGATGTCCCGGTGGGCTGGCAGGAGCAGGTGGCCGACCTGGACGCGCTGCGCCAGCTCTGGCACCTCGAGACACTCACCATCGCCGGCTATTCGTGGGGCGGGCTCCTGGCCATGCTCTACGCCGTTCACCATCCCGACCGGGTGAGTCGGCTGGCGCTCATCTCTCCTGCCCCGAGCTGGCGCGCCGCACGCGAGGAATTCGAGAACGAATTCTCCCGTCGCAACCTCGATCCGGCGTTGCAGGCCCAGCGCAAGGAGCTCCGCGAGAGCGGGCTTCGCGAGCAGGATCCCGACGCCTACCAGAAGCAGCTCTTCGAACTGAGCGTCGTTCCCTATTTCCACGACCCGGCACTCGCCAGAGACCTCACCCCGTTCCGTGTCACCGGCCGCACCCAGCAGGAAGTCTGGCAGTCGCTCGGCAACTACGATCTTCGCCCTGCCCTGCGCGCGCTCTCGGTCCCATCGCTGGTCATGCACGGTACCGACGACCCGATCCCGCTGGAGACGGCGCGGGTCACCGCCGAGTGCCTCAAGGCGGAGTTCGTGCCGCTGGAGCGGTGTGGCCACGTGCCGTACGTGGAACGCCCCACCGCCTTCCGGGAAACGCTGGACGCCTTCCTCCCCAAGGAGCCGTAGCGCCCGGGACGGATTACCTTGGTGGTATGACGCGCCCGACCCCCTTCGACCTGGCCTTCGATCCGCTCGCCGAGCAGCGCTTCCCCGCGCTCAAGGAAGAGCTGGCGCGAGATGGCCGTGATTCCCGTGACCGTGATGCCTTTCTGGTGAGTCCAGAGGCGGTCAAGCTGATTCGTGATCTCAGGCCCACCGAAGGTGTGGGAGAGGCCATCGACCAGCTGGTCGCCTTTGTGCACCACGCCTATCTGTTCTGGGACTCGGGCCAGCTCTACACCGGCGTGCCGGTGGAACAGCTCGAGGCCTTCCTTGGTACCACGCCGCCGGTCTCCGACAGCGAGATCACGACGCCATTCTACGTGCAGCTTCCCGAACGGCGCGTCTGGGGTGAGGTGCTGCAAGGGGAACCGCACGAGCCGCTCGATGGCGCCTTTGTCCATCACGATCCGGCCGGTGATCTCCGGGTGCTCGGTGTCTTCGGCATGAACCGCGAGCGCGACGGCTTCAGCGTCGTCGAGGCTTCCGGCCCGCGCGCCCTCAACCTGGCCCGCCCCGATGGTTCGGCCCTCTTCGGACCGGTCATGCCCGGCGGCGACGCCGCGGGGCTGCACTCGATCGCCGGCGGAGAGGAACTGCTCGAACTGGGATGGCGGGCGCGGAAGCTGGGCGCCGGCGTGCAGGTGGGATGACGTCTCCCGCTCGACCTTTGATCGACCGCCGCGGTGCCAGCCGGGCGCTGGAACAGATCGCGTCACTGCTGGAGTTCAAGGGAGAAAACGCCTTCCGGGTCCGCGCCTTCCGCGCCGCCGGGCGGGCGCTCGCCGCGATTCCGAAAGATCTCCAGACAGCACTTGCCGACGGCACTGTTGCGGCCACGCGCGGGATTGGTCCCGCCACGCTTCAAATCATTGAAGAGCTGGCGCGGACCGGCCACTCCAGGATGCTCGACGCCCTGCGGAAGGAAATCCCACCCGGCCTGGTCGAGATGTCCCGCATTTCCGGTCTCGGTGCGCAGCGCATTCGCCAGGTGCACAAGCTGCTCGGTATCGATTCCCTTCCCGAGCTCGAAGCAGCTGCGCGTGACGGCCGGCTCGCCAGGCTCCCCCGCTTCGGGGCCCGCACGGCGGAAAACATCCTCAAGAGCATCCAGTTCCTGCGACGAGCGCAGGGCCTCAGGCTCCGCCACCACGCCGAGCAGGAAGCCCAGGCGCTGGCCGGGGCGCTGCGGCAGCTGCCCGGCATTTCCGAAGTGTGGATTGCCGGCGACCTGCGTCGCGCGATGGAAGTGATTGGTGAAGTGGTGATCGTCGTCGTGTCAAGCGTACCACCGGCCGACCTGTTCCGCACCCTTGCTGACCTGCCCGGTGTGGATGAATTCGCGGGACGCGATGAACGCCAGGTGACACTGCACTTTGCCGGAGGATCTGCCATCCAGGTCATCGCGACGCCGCCGGTGAATGCCGGCGCCGTGCTGGCGGAAGCCACCGGCAGCGCGGCCCATCTCAAGGAACTGGAGTCGCGGGCGAAGCAGCGAGGCATGACCCTCACCGGTGCGGCACTCTGGCGCGGCAGCGTGTTCGTGCCGACGCCGAACGAAGAGGCGCTTTACAGGCAGCTCGAGCTGGCATGGATCCCGCCGGAACTGCGCGAGGGGACAGGCGAGATCGCACTGGCAACCGACGACGCCCTGCCCGAGCTCATGACCGATGATGACCTGCGTGGATTCCTGCACTGCCACACCGGCTATTCTGATGGCACCTCGACCATCCGCGACCTGGCAAATGCGGCGCAAGCTCAGGGCTATGAGTGGATCGGCATCACCGACCACAGCCAGGCGGCGGCGTATGCCGGCGGGTTGTCGCCGGCGGCGCTCCAGCGACAGGCGGACGAGATCGATGCGCTCAACGAGGAGCTCGATGGCATCCGCATCCTCAAGGGCATCGAGGCCGACATCCTGAAGGACGGCCGGATTGACTACGACGCCGGCGTACTCGACCGGCTGGATTTCGTCATCGCGTCCATCCACAACCGGTTCAGCCTCGACCGTGCGGCCATGACCGCCCGCATGCTGGCGGCGCTCGATGATCCCCACGTCACCATCATTGGTCATCCCACGGGCCGTTTGCTGCTCTCCCGTGAACCCTACGAGCTCGACATGGATGCCGTGCTTGCCCGCGCCGCCGAGCGTGGCGTCGCCATGGAAATCAACGCCGACCCGCATCGGCTGGACCTCGACTGGCGCTACCTGCCTCGCGCACGCGAGCTCGGCACCATGATCTCGATCGGCGCTGATGCACACAGCGTGGCCGGGATCGGCAACATGCGGTTCGGGGTCGGCAGCGCGCGAAAGGGCGGGATCGGTCCGGCGCAGGTGGTCAATACCATGTCGGCGGAGCGGTTCATGGATTTTGCGAGGAAGGCATGAAGAAGGCGGCGAGACGGCTGGACGGCAAAGCGGCTGGTGGTTCGGTCACGGAGCGTTTCGCCTTGGTCCTCGCCCGGCTCAAGGAAGCCTATCCCGACGCCCACTGCGAACTGGATTTCACCAATCCCTTCCAGCTCATCTGCGCCACCATTCTCTCGGCGCAGTGCACCGATGTGCGCGTCAACATGGTGACACCCGTGCTGTTCGCGAAATATCCTGATGCCGTGGCGCTCGCCGCGGCAAGGCAGGAAGAGCTGGAAGCGATCATCCGCTCCACCGGCTTCTTCCGCAACAAGGCGAAGAGCCTGATCGGCATGGCGCAGGCGGTCGTGGCGGAGCACGGCGGCCAGATCCCGTCCACCATGGACGCGCTGGTGAAGCTGCCCGGCGTTGGCAGGAAGACGGCGAATGTGGTGCTGGGGAATGCCTTCGCCATGAACGAGGGCGTCGTGGTCGACACCCATGTGGGACGGCTGAGCGGCTTGCTCGCGCTCACGCGCGAGACCGATCCGATCAAGGTGGAACAGGACCTGATGGGAATCACGCCGCGAGACGACTGGGCACTGCTCTCGCACCTGCTCATCTTCCACGGCCGGCGCGTCTGCATCGCCCGACGACCCAAGTGCCGGGAATGCGTGGTGGCGGAGTGGTGTCCTGGAAGGCGGAATGACTGCTAGACGGCTGGACGACTAGTGCTCGCCTTCGGATCCAGCCGTCATGCCGTCTAGCCGCGTA
>DASSOW010000356.1:0-2532 GCA_035700175.1 Gemmatimonadales bacterium
ATCGACCACGGCGCGACGGCGGCGGGGAGCGGGGTCATGGCGCGGACCACGAACGCCAGCCCGATGCCCAGGCCGATACCCATGGCCGCGCCCACCGTGGAGAGCGTGGCCGACTCCACCACGAATTGCGCCAGCACGTCCCGCCGGCGCGCGCCCAGCGCCTTCCGGATGCCGATCTCCCGGGTACGCTCGGTCACGGCCATCAGCATGATGTTCATGATCACGATCCCGCCCACCACCAGCGAGATGGCCACGAGTCCCGGCAGCGCCATCATCAGGATGCGGGAAATCTTCTTCCAGCCCTTGAGGGCTCCCTCGGCGGTCTGCAGCGCGAAGTTGTTCTCTTCCTGCGGCTTCAGGTGCCGGCGCGCCCGCATGAGCCCTTCCACCTCCCCCATGGCGGCCTGCATCGCCGTCGGGTTGGCGGCCTTGATCGTGAACTCGTCCATCACGTTGTGCGGGCAGATCCAGCGCCGGGCCGGGGCGGTGTACGGCATGATGGCAAACTTGTCGAGCGAGATGCCGAACAGCGTGCCCTGGGCCTTGACGACGCCGATGACGCGATAGAGCAGCCCGCTGATGCCGACTTCCTTCCCGACCGGATCAACGCCGGCAAAGAGCTTCTCGGCCAGGAGCGAGCCGATCACGACCACCGGGGTGCCGGTCCGCACCTCCTGCTGGGTGAAGGCCCGGCCCGAGGCGATCTCGTAATTCTTGATGTCGAAGTAGGTGGCCTCGGTCCCTTCGAGATTGATGTCCTTGGCCTGCTTGCCACCGTAGGAGATCGTCATGTTGTCGGAGCAGTAGAACGAGGTCGTCACCGGCGTGGTCATCCGCCCCCGCACGAAGCGCGCGTCATCGTAGGAGATGCGGGGCCGGCGCATCCACGAGCGCCAGGTGTCCTCGGTGATGTTCTCCATGACGATGTTGGGCCGCTGCCGCAGCTGGAACGTGTTGATGCCCACCAGCTTGTCGGCAAACTGCTCTTCCATGTACACGTTCATCCCCTGCACGATCGACACCACCGCGATCAGGAACGTGACCCCGATCAGCACGCCCACCAGGGAGAAGAAGCTCTTGAGCTTCTGCGCCCAGATGGCGCGGAGCGCCATGCGGACCGCCTCGATCAGCTGCATCTCAGGCGGCGCTTTCCTGCGACGGCCGGTCCGATTCCACCCGTCCGTCACGCAGGGTGATGATCCGCTCGGCGCACGCCGCGATGTCCGGCTCGTGCGTCACCATGACCACCGTCTGTCCCTGGGCATGCAGCTCGCTGAAGACCGCCATGATCTCGGCGCTCGTGGTGCTGTCGAGGTTGCCGGTGGGCTCGTCCGCCAGCAGGATGCTGGGCCGGTTCACCAGCGCCCGGGCGATGGCCACGCGCTGGCGCTGCCCGCCCGAGAGCTCGTTGGGGCGGTGGTGCATCCGGTCCCCGAGTCCCACCCGGGCCAGCGCCTGCTCCGCCCGCTCGCGGCGCTCGGCTGCGCCGAGGCCGGCGTAGATCAGCGGCAGTTCGACATTGTGCAGCGCACTGGCGCGCGGCAGGAGGTTGAAGGTCTGGAACACGAAGCCGATCTCGCGGTTCCGGACCCGGGCCAAGGCGTCGTCACCCAGGCGCGAGACCTCCTCCCCGTTCAGCCAGTATTCGCCGGCATCGGGCGTGTCGAGGCACCCCAGGATGTTCATCATCGTGGACTTGCCCGAGCCCGACGGGCCCATGATGGCCACGTACTCGTTCCGGCGGATGGTGAGCGAGACGCCGCGGAGCGCGTGGACGATCTCGCCGCCCATGTCGTAGCGCCGCTCCAGGCCCACCACCCGCAGCACGTCCGGATTCATCACGTCTTGGTCTCCTTGGCCACCGGCGCCGTGCTGGCCTTCACCTTGGTGCCGTCCTTGAGGTCCCGGATCGCCTGGTAGGTGCCCGAGACGATGGTCTCGCCCTCGCGGAGGCCGTCGGTGATCTCGAAGTACTCGTCACCGGTGATGCCCACCTTGACCGGCTGGAAGTGCGCCACGCCGTCCTTCACCACGAATACCCCTTCAGTATCCTTCTTCTTCGACGCCCCGGCGGCGGTGTCCGGGGCCGGGGTGCCCGGCTTCTGCTTCGCGCCCTCTTCATTCGGCACCGGCTCGTTGTCCCGCACCGTCAGGGCAATGATCGGCACGCTGAGCACCTTCTGCCGTGTCGCGGTGACGATACGGGCGGTGCAGCTCAGGTCCGGCCGGACATCGGTGGGCGGATTGTCCAGCGTGACCTCGACCTCGAAGTCCACCGCCCGGTCCTGCGAACCGGAGGAGGTCTGCGTGGCGGTGAGCACGGCGCTGTTGCTGATCTTCGTGACCCGTCCGGTGAAGGTGGTGTCGGGGAAGGCGTCAATCGTCACCTGCACCGAGTCACCCTTGGACAGGCGCACCACGTCGGTCTCGTCCACCTGCACGGTGGCGAGGATGACGCTGAGATCCGCGACTGTGACCAGCAGGCCTTCGGCGCTCGAGAAGGTGCTCGGCACCGCGACCTCGCCCACTTCC
>DASSOW010000357.1:0-8957 GCA_035700175.1 Gemmatimonadales bacterium
TCCCCCAGGTGAAAGACGTTCTGTACCGCCGCCTCGCCCAGCCGTTCGGTCATTCCAGTTACGATGCCCTTGAACGCACGCTCCCGGAGCGAGTCCGGCAGCGGCACCTCGTCCCAGGTCCTCCGGATGATTCGTGTGGTGTCGTTGTGCCCGGTACTGACCACGATAGAATAGTCTGATGTCGCCCCGTAGACGATGCCGCTGTCGGCCCCAAACGTTGCCGCAGTCCTTGGCGCGAACGGGATCGACACGCTTGCGCTTGGCCTTCCATCCCGCATGATCTGCCACACATGCTCCTGGGTGATGGCCGGAACCCTGATGGTATCAACTTGACGGCCCAGCGAATCGAAGCGCACGAACATCTCGGCCGGCTCGGCTGACGCGTCGCCCGGCTCCAGCGTGAGGATGGGCAGCACCGCGCGCTGCGCCGCGTCCAATGCAACTCGATCGGCCCAGACGATGCCGACAGAGTGAAAGCTGCGGACGAGCGCGCCACTCGTATCGAAAAGCGTCGTGCGCTGCAGCTGCGGATCGTGCACCATCAGGCGATTGCCGCGCACCGCGATGAACGCGACGCGGAACTCCCCCGGGCCCTCACCTTCACGGCCGATGGTCCGGACGAACGCACCGGCCGAATCATACACCTTGATCACGACGGGCGATTGATCCGCCACATAGACTCGGCCCCAATCATCGACTGCCATGCTGGATGGGTTGATCAGTTCGCCCGGCGAGCCGGCTGCTGGTGCGATGGAAGCGACCTCCACCAGCTTCCAGCCGTTGGTGTCGGCCCACGCCGTCGGCGCGATGCTGGTCACGCGCGGGATGCCGCCGGGGAGGGTATCAATGATGGCTGTGGGTCGTGAGTCATGGGTCGTGCAGGCAGTAAGCAGAATGAGCAGAAGGGCAGAGGGACGCACCCGGGCTCCTATTATGGCATGAAGCAGCGGTAGGGACGACCTATGCGTCGCCCTTAGGATTTCTCGATCTCCCGCAGCTCGACGGCACGGGAGCCATCGGTGTTTTCCACGATGCCGAGCGCCGTCTCGCCAGTGATCTCGCTCAGCACAAAGGCCGGGGGAAGTACCAGGCTCGCCGTGGGATCGCCACGATCGTTGATCGAAGTCCATCGGGTGGGGCGTACGAAGTCGCTGATGGGATAGCCCACGTAGTCCGAAAGCCAGATGGTGCCACGGTCATCCAGCAGGATCTTGGAGAAGAGCGGCAGCGAGTCCGGCGCTGGCAGCTTGGCCCACGCTTCATCGATCATGCGCCGAATCTCAGGATTCTGCGGAGTGTCCTTGGGACCGCTGTGCATCGCCCACCAGTCCTTGACGCTGTCGGCCAGCTGTTCGGTCACGGACAGGTGCGGCAGGTGGACACGGATAGTGTCAATGTCACGCACGCTCCAGCGGATCAGCTGCCCGGTTCCATTGTCTCCGGCAACAACTGATGTGCCCCGCGCCGCCGCCGGCGTGAACGGCGAGAATCGCTGCAGCGGCCCGACGTGCACAACGCCACGGAGCTCCGCGAGAGTGTCTGCACCGCCGGTGGCCGGTGAGATTTCCATGAGCAGAACAGTGTCCCGCAGCAGGGTGAAGGAGTAATCGAAGTTGCTCGCGGTGAGCACAATGCTGTCGCGAGCACAGCCCGCAAAGAGAGACCGCTGGGGTACGTCGCGTACAGCCCTGACCTGCACTCCTCCGCCAGCCAGCGCCAAGCTGCTGATCTTCCTCTGGCTCCCGTCCCACAGCACCAGCGTATCCTGTTCACACTCAGCGCCGCCGTAGATGAACGCGAATTCGCCTGGCCCGGCTCCGTTGCCGCCGTAGCGGCGCAAGAAGGCGCCAGCCGCATCAAAGATGAAGAGCTCGGGGCCAGCCCAGACGGCAAATCCGCCGGTCGTGAGGCGGGTCGCTCCGGTAACGGCTTCCATCGCGTACTGCCCCTCGATCGCATCCGGAATAGTGACCAGCGCCGTGTCAGCGAGGCGGAGCTTTGGGATCGAGGCCGAACGTTCTGGTCCGCCGGCGCAGGCACACACGGCCAGCAGCGCCAGGGGAAGCCGTGCTGATATGGAGGGCATGATCCAGTATGGGGCGAGACAGAGGGAAGGGCAAGGAGCTACGAGCTGCGAGCTATGAGCTATGAGCTATGAGCTATGAGCTATGAGCTATGAGCTATGAGCTATGAGCAATGAGCTATGAGCTATGAGCTTGCGACGATGCCACTCGCAGCTCACAGCTCACAGCTCACGGCCCAGCCGCACCACGCTCACATGCACAAACCCATCCTCATCGGTCCTGGCTGAGTAGAACAGTCCGCCGCTCATGGGATAGAGCGCCGGCAGTCCCCGCACAGACATGAGCAGGTGCCCATCCTGCGGCGAGCGGACCTCGACCACGGTTTCGAATGAGCGCTCTCCCAGTTGCATGAGACATGGGAACGGCTGGGTGCCGCCGCGTATGCAGGTGTCCATCTTCTCCTGCGCGCCCGGCGCGGGCACGTGCCCGCCAATCCACAGGCGGCCGGCGGAGTCCACCTGAATCCAGCTCGCGCCGGGGCGGAGATGCTCAAAGCCGGTCTCGCCGCGCGCCGGGGATTCAAGGTCGTGCTGGACCGGGAACCAGTTGGTCTCGGGCAGCCACTGCGCCGTTCGGTGGAGCGTGCTGTCCCAGTGCTCCACTTCGTAGCGGTAACCGGATCGCACCGTCCACCACCCTCCGTGACCATCGCTCGTCACCACCCGCTCCACTGGCGGCCCCGGAGCAAACCGCGCCCTGGGCGTGACCTCACCGAATGCAGCGATGAGCTTGCCTGCCGGCGTAAACGCATTGAGCGGCTCGGAATAGTTGCCGCCATCGGCGTAGCCGTCGAGGACAAAATGGCCATCCGCGGCCTCCGTGAGCCGAAATCCGTTCGCATTCACGACGAACGTGCGAACTGGATGTGCCGAGCGGTCCAGCACCGTCATGAGCCGGCGCTGGCGGTCCCAGAGGTAGAGACTGTCGCCCTTGAAGCGTGCGGCGGCCACCGCCTGGCGATATTCGCCCGGGCCATCTCCCAACCGGCTGAGTGAGCCGATGTAACGACCGGTAGAGTCATAGAGTTTGCGAAGCTGGACAGACGAGCCCCCGACCAGGCCGTCAACGATGGCGAGATAGCCGCCGTCGGGGATCGGTGCGACACTCAGCGGCACAAGCGGAAGCTCGCCCGGGCCAGGGCCGGTCTGCAGCTGCACGATCGTATCCAGCACGATCTGCGCGCCGGCGCGCCTGCCCGCCGCACCGCAGGCCGCCGTCAGGCACGCCGTGAAAAACAGCATGATGAGTGACATGAAGCCAACATGCGGCGAGACTTTCGGCTTGGCAACTGGACGCGTCACACCCTCGCAAACCCATCCTGCAAGGCCCCTGTACGGGCGGCCTGCGGCCGCCCCATGACATCCCGATCTTTCCCGCGCATCCTCGCGGCCCGCGGGCCGCCCCTACTCGGCCATTGCCGCGCGCCGATGCTGGGCCGACATCGTACGGGCGGCCCGCGGGCCGCCCCTACTCAACTCTCAACTCCACCCACCCACATCCCTCACTCTCCACCAGATACCGGTGCACCACTGTCCGCACCGGGTCATCCTGGGCTTCCTGCTCGGTGACCAGGAGGGTGTCGCCCGCAAAGGCTACATAAGGATGGCCGCCGCCATGCACCGGCACCGATCCATCCACGCACGCGTGCTTCAGGTCCGCCGAGATGAGCGAGAGCCAGACCACGCTTTCAATAGCATTGCCATCGAGCACCTGGTCCATGTGCACCGCGGCGATCTGGCCGCTGGAACGCCGGTGCAGCGCGAAGAGCCCCGACATCGCCGAGAAACGATCGGGAAATGGAGTATCGGGGGCGGCGACGAGGGCAAGACCCTTGGGAGTGACCCCCTTGCGACGCGCGGCCGGGAGGTCGAGGCGGTCAAGTTCACGACCGGTGCTGTCCATGAACACGATCTCGTTGCTACCGGAGTACCCAGCCACCAGCGTGTCAGCCCAGGCATCGAGCGCCACGATGGTAAAGATCCCGCGGAGGGGCGGGCTTTCCTTATATGCGGCAGGAAACGGAAACAGGTGCCGGAACGCGCTGTCGCCGTCCCAGCGGGTAATCCCGGTTTCGCTTCCCTGCTCCACGCCACCAAACCAGATCGCGTCGCCGCCGGCGACGACGTTGCGGATGATGCCGTGGTACGCGACATCGCGCACGCGGTCGCCCGCTGCATTGAACACGGTAAGCCGGCGCAGTTGGTCATCGCCCACGGCAAAGGCGCCGTGATCCATCGGCACCGCCTGGGTGGGCCCGCGGAATTCGCCGGGCCCATCGCCCTTCCGCCCGATTACATCGAGCCACTGCCCGTCCGGAGCAAATCGCACCACCCGTGACTGCGCCATGTCGGTAATGAGGTACCGGCCCGCACCGTCTTCCACCACTCCACCCAATTGGGCTATGTACTTCGCTCCGCTTTCGCTCAGGACTACGCTATCAACCAGCGAAACAGCGGGGCCGGTCGCCTCGTGCGACAGGGGGGTGTCGCTCCTGCAGGCCATCACGCCGAGCAGCATGGTCGCCAGAATCAGGACCTTCATTGCAGCGGCATGTTGAAGTGAAAGCACGGACACTTGTAGATCCGGTTATTGCAGTCATCCACGCAGTTGCCGCCGATGTCCCTCCAGTGGTAGTGGAAAGGGTCGGCGGGGACGCCGCGCACGGTCGACGCCGCGGCGACGAACAGCAATGGCACGATGATCATCAGGCGTCGCATGATGGCCCTCCTCATGACAGCCAGAACCCGCCACCCTTGATGGGCCAGCAGGGACAGGACAAGGTGTAATAGCAGCTGGCGACGCACTTGCCGTCCAGGTCCTTCCACTGGTACGTGCCAACGCTGAACGGGAAGATGTAGACCGGGACGGCATGGAGCGCCGGCGCGACGAACGTCAACGCCAGCAGCGCCGGCACCAGCCTCCGAAGCAGTACACGCATCATTGCCTCGCTTGTTGTGGAGTGAAGATCTGCGACGGCCCGGCCACGCCGGCCCACGCCTCCCGGCCGTCCACCAGCAGGACCACCAGCATCGAACGGCCCTCCACCATCCATCCCGCGCCCGGCACCAGGCCATCCACCTGGGCTCGACCGACCTTCAGCTGGCGACGCTCGCCCTCGGTGGGCCGGGCGGTGAGCACCAAGCGTACCTGGTCGGGATGAGAGGCCCGCCAGGCGATCCACTCAGGAAGGGCGCTGCCGCAGGAAAAACAGCGTGACGGGTTGTAGAAGAGGACTGCGGTGCTGTCAGCGCCCGCGAGCGCTGCCACACGCCGGCCGTCGTCGAGCAGGAGGCGCCCCGCATCAGCGGGACGCCCGCAGGCGGCGGGAAGCACGGCGAGGAGGCAAAGCAAACGGCGCATGGCTCACGATAGCCACGCGCCGTCAACCGATTGTCAAATGGGTCAGGGCTTCTTGTAGCGCTGCAGGTACCAGAGTCCGTCGGCGTCGGTGCGCGCGGCGTAGATCCCCTTGGCTCCCACGGCCACCAGCCGGGTCGCCGGCGGGAGCTTGACCTGCCGCAACAGGTTGCCGGCCGGACCAAAGACGTCTACCAGCTCCGGCGCGCCGGCCGGCTGAGATCGCTCAACCCAGATCTCTCCTTCTGGCGACGTGATGGCCGAGGTCGGCACAAACGGTGGCTTCTGTTCGGGCCAATCCACCTGCGGCTCCGCCGGCTGCGAGGGGGGCGGAGCGCTCGACGCCTGTCCGCTGCTGTTGCCATCGGTGCGGGTGATCCGCAGCGCGCCGCGCCGGTCCTTCATCCGGTCCTCCAGCTCCTTCTTGTCGGCGTTCGTGACCAGCACCGGCTTGAACGCAACCGGTGGGCCCACCCTCGGCGCGGGCGCGCTCCATTCGACATGGTAATTCCCGGAGCGCACGAAGCCCACCCGGCCAGCGCTGGTCACCACCCAGTCATCGGCCAGGGGGAAAGGCTGCTGCCGCATCATCACCGAGCGGCTCCCGGCGCTGCCCGATGTGGAGACGGCAACCGCGGGAATCTTCACCTTGCCGACCGGCGTCACCGACTTGGCCGCGCGGTCCCAGGCAACGACCGGCGCCGAGTCGGGCAGTGCGCGCGGGTCGGAGCCAGGCCCAAGGGTGAAGCCGGTGCCCTGCGCGTAGATGCGGCCGCGCGCATCGGCGCCCTTCACCCGCGCCATCCCGCCAAATTCTTCGGGAAAGGCCACCGTGCCGGAAGGGGTGCCGTCGGGCAGGATCACGAGGAAGCGGCTCTGGGCCGGATCCACCAGCCAGGTGGTGTCGTGCGACAAGGCCACCAGCGCCGTCGGGAAGCCGAACTCCTTGGGCCCCTGCCCCTCGCGCCCGATCGCCGTCGCCTGGCCCGACGCGAGGTCCACCAGCGACACCGTGCGGGCGTAGAGGTCGGCCACGATGAGCCGCCCATCGCGCAGCTCGCGGACGGCGGTCACCTGGTCAAACGCATCGGGGAATTCGACTTCGGGATTGGAAAGCTGCTGGACCGGCACCTGCTGGGCGGCAGCAGGCATTGCAACGGCAAGCAGCAGGGAGCAGAGGAGTCCTGTTCGGCGCATCGTGCCCGTCGCGGTGGGAGACGGGAGAGGGATGCGTGGGCGGGGTCGCGGGTCGCGGGCCATGAGACTTGCGACCTGCGACCTGCGACTTGTGACCTGCGACCTGCGACCTGCGACCTATGACCTGCGACCTGCGACCCTACTCCGGCTCCGCCTTCGGCCGTATGACCAGAAAGACCGTCTTCTCCCCGACGCCCACGACCGGCTTGCGTTCCGGCAGTGAAACCTCGCCAATCGGGTGGCCATGGTCGAGAATGACGTAATGTCCTGGAGCTGTTTCAATCATCGGTGGTGTCATGGTGCCCTGCACTGTGTGTCGTTTCAGGTATGAGATGATACGAGTGGGAGAAAGGTTGCGTTGGGCGGGATGGGCGAGATGGGCGAGATGGGCGAGACGGCGAGCAGGAGCTTGCCCATTCGTCATTCCCGCGCAAGCGGGAATGACGGCCTGAGGGATCCCGTCCGCCCCGTCCGCCTTGTCCGCCCCGTCCGCCTTGTCCGCCCCGTCCGTCCCGCCCGCCCTGACGAAACCCTTTCCCCCATCCCTGTGTCATATCACCGTAGTACGGGCGGCCTGGGGCCGCCCCAGCGCCGCCAAGGCGGCCTGCAGGCCGCCGAACCCGGGAGTCCCGTGGACGAAGCTCAGCTCATTGACCGAGTCCTTTCCGGCGACGCAAGCGCCGAGCGCGCCATGTATGACGCGCATGTGGACCGCGTCTATCGGCTGGTATACCGGATGGTGGGCGACGCCGATACGGCGGCCGATTGCGTCCAGGACACGTTCATCAAGGCGTTCGACCGGCTGGCCGACTTCAGGCGGGAGTCAGCGCTGGGCTCCTGGATCGGGGCAATCGCGGTCTCGGTGGCGCTCAATGCGCTCCGGACCCGGAAGCGGCTCGCCAGCCGCCACGTGCCGATCGACTTCGCCGAGGACGCCGGGGCCTCGGGACACCTGGGCGAGCCGGACCTGAGAAGCGGCATGCACCGCGCGATCGACGCGCTGCCAGATGGATATCGGACCGTGTTCGTGATGCACGACATCGAGGGCTACACCCATGAAGAAATCGGCCGGACGCTCTCGATCACCAGCGGCACCTCCAAGGCGCAGCTCTTTCGCGCCCGTGCCCGACTGCGCCAGGCCCTCTCGGCGCATGCACCGGAGTGATGTATGAGCAGCGATGACTTCCTGAACGGTGAGAGCCAACGGTCAACGGTCAACGGTCAACCGTCGCCAGTCGACCGTCGACCGTCGGCCGATGACCAGTTCCAGGCTCCCCTCGACGAGACGCTCATGTCTCACGCCCGCAGCTACCACGCCCCGGGCGCGGTGCCGAGGGAGGAGATGTGGGAAGCGATTGCTGGCCGGACGGGGCGGACAGGTCGGACGGGTCGGACGCGGGTGCTTCCGTTCCGTCGGGTGATTCGTGTAGCGCTGCCGATTGCGGCGGTGCTGGCGCTGGGGGTGTTCCTCGGCAGGATGAGCAAGGAGCCGGTCGCAAGTGACAGGTCACAGGTCGCGAGTCAGGAACCGGCAGCCAGCAACACCCAGCCGCCGTCACCCCGAGCGGAGCGAGGGGACGAAGCGCCAAGCCAGGTCATGGCCTCTTCGGCTGATTCTCAGCCTCAGAGTGACATGGCTCGGGTCGTTCGTGACCCGCGACCCGCGACCGTTGACTCTCGACCCTCGGCTCTCGACTCTCGACCCTCGACCGCCTTCTCCGTCGCGGCCGAGCGCCACTTTGCCCAGGCCGAGACGTTCCTGACGCTCTTCCGGGCGTCGGTCAAGGAGGGCAAGGATGAGTCGCTGGCTCCGGCCACCGCGCGCGAGCTGCTGGTGAGCAACCGGCTGCTCATGGATTCGCCCGCGGCGGATGATCCCAAGGTGAGCCGCCTGCTCGACGACATCGAACTGGTGCTGGCGCAGATCGCCCAGTTGCCCGTGGAAGGCAGACAGGCGGACGCTCAACTCATTACCGACGGCCTTGAGGCCGGCGGGATTCTTACCCGGATCCGGAGTGAAGTCACGTCCGGTCCCGTCGCGGCCGTGCCGCAAGGAGCACTCTGATGTCGCGTTTCATGCTGGTTCTGGCCGGGGCAGTGATGCTCGGTGTGGGGGTGCAGGCGCCCGGGGCGGTCGAGGGTCAACGGTCGACGGTCGACGGTCAACAGTCAACGGTCAACAGTCAACAGTCGACCGTCGACCGCAGACTGTTGACTGTGGTCCCCGCCCCATGGCTCCAGGCCGACCCCGCCGACTCCATCTATCGTGTGGCCCGCGAGGCGCTCAACAAGGGCCGCTACCGGGAAGCGCTCGAGGCG